>JARRJX010000085.1:0-8495 GCA_037388645.1 Chloroflexota bacterium | reverse complement strand
ACAACCGGCGGCACCGTATACTTGCCGTCGAGAATGGCGGCACCGGGCACATACACGCGCAGCCAGAGTATGAAATTGTCTGCTGCCGGCGCGGGCAGCCAGTTGGATTCATGGCCTGCCGGAGCGGCGTTCTGAATGTAAATATCGACAGAGCCATCCTCGTTTTGCGCGAGGCCGGAGTGATCGCTGACGCTGTACCGGTTGATCGGATTCGCCACAAAGCGGTTTTTCGCATCACCCATCGTCAGCGACCAGAATGCATCGTTGGGCGGAAGACCGCCCGGCGGGAAGTGCAGGATGTAGTCGTGCCGACCGCTCAGTGTGTGGCCTGTGCCATCTGCGTTTGTCCACCAATACATCGCCTCTTGCGGTACGTTTACCGGGCCGGGAAATATCTGGGCGCACGCAGCTCTGAACAACATGCCGTTGCCCGGCACGCCGAGGCCGAACATGGTGATCCAGCCGTTGACCTTCGTGGCCTTGATCCTCGCGTATGCCTGAGCCGTGACAAAGGCCAGCCCGTAGCCGATAAGGACGCCCTGCACCACGTCACTACGCACTGTTCTTGTATGGGCAAAGAAGAGTATGTAGATGATGAAAAGGAGGCATATCGCGCCGATGAGGGTCGTAAGGTAAGTGTATGTTCTGTTCATATCATTTTTCTCGCTCTTGGCTTGGCTGAGCGAGCTGTATCTGCTTTGCAAGATTGTAGGCGGTCGAGAGATCGCTGTCGCTTTCCACGAGGCCGGAGCGACCGCCGACGCTGTACCGATGCCAGGCTCGCCACATCCGAAAATGGTGGCCCAGCCGTTGGCCGTCGTGACCTGGGCGTTCGTGAGAATCTGGGCCGTGAAGAACGCCAGCACGCCGCCAATAATGATGTGCCCCACATCCGAGATAATAGTTCTCGTATGGGTTCGATTCAAAATTTGCGTCGCGCCAAATATGAGCGCCCGACAATAAGGGTGCCGATTACACAAGCAAGGACGGTGCGGTTCATAGGTATTATAATAGCGCTTCCCCCTGGCGATGGGTGTAAGATCGTGGTAAGGATTTGTGGGTAAATTCTGATCCAATCCCACCGCCCGCCCCGATGTGACGGTTTTTCCGGCAGGCGGGTTGATCGAATAGATAATGGTCATCATGCACACCGATCCACAGGCAAAAACTATCCTGGTCGTCGACGACGAGAACACCATCCGCGAGGTCGTGCGCCGCTACCTGGAGCACGGCGGGTTCAACGTGCGGGAGGTCGCCGATGGGCAGGGCGCACTGGATTCTGTCGAAGGCCAGCCTCCCGACCTGGTCGTCCTCGACCTGATGCTGCCCGGCCTGGACGGCCTGTCGGTCATGAGACGCCTGCGCCAGTCCCACCCGGCGATCCCGATCGTCATGCTGACCGCCCGCGGCGAGACCGGCGACCGCATCCTGGGGCTGGACCTGGGCGCGGACGACTACGTGACCAAGCCGTTCAGCCCGCAGGAGCTTGTCTCCCGCGTGCGGGCGGTGCTGCGCCGCAGCCGCCGCCCGTCCAGCCGATCCATCTCGCCGATCTCCACCTCGACCCGGCCTCGCGCGTGCTCTCGGTGAAGGGCGAGCCGGTCACGCTGACCGCCCGCGAGTTTGACCTGCTCTGGTTCCTCGCCAGCCATCCCGCCCAGGTTTTCACCCGCGATCAGTTGCTCGACCGGGTGTGGGGCTACGATTTTTACGGCGACCCCTCGACGGTGACCGTCCACATTCGCCGCCTGCGCGAGAAGATCGAGCCGGACGCCTCGCAGCCGCGTTACATCGTCACCGTGTGGGGGGTCGGCTACCGCTTTGAGGGGTAGCGCATCGGGCAGAGATTGCGCCGGGCGGCGCGCAAGGGATTAACCATGCGATTCAGTCGATCTCAGTTCGTGATGTACGTGTTCAGCATCGTCGGGGCGCTGAGCATCACCCTGATCCTGGCGGTGCTGGTGCTCCGCCCGCCGCTGGGCGACATGCTCTATCTGGCGCTCCTGCTGGGCCTGACCTCGGTCGCCTCCGCCGCCATCGGCTATATCTCGCACCGGCTGGGCTGGTGGCAGCGGTTGGGCAGCCTGCGCGTCGCCCTCTCGATTGGCTACGTGCTGGCCGCCGGGCTGACCCTCCTGAACGTGTGGATCACCGCCAAGCTGATGTTCATCAACCAGCACGACCTCGCCCTGGCCGTGATGCTGCTCGTGTTTGCCGGGGCGATCTCGGTCGCCTTTGGCTATTTCCTGTCCGGGTCGATCACCCAGGCCCTCAGCGATCTGGCCGCCGGGGCGAAGCAGGTAGGCGAGGGGGACTTCTCGGCCCGCGTCGACGTGAAAGGCGAGGACGAGGTCGCCCGCCTGTCCCAGACCTTCAACATGATGGCCGTCCGGCTGGAGCAGGCCGCCCAGGAAGCCGAGGCGCTGGACGAGGCGCGGCGCAATCTGGTGGCCTGGGCCTCCCACGATCTGCGCACGCCGCTCGCCTCGCTGCGCGCGATGATCGACGCCCTGGCCGACGGCGTCGTCGAGGACGAGCAGACCACCCGGCGCTATCTGGCCCAGAGCCAGGGCGAGATCCGCCGCATGAGCCGCCTGATCGATGACCTGTTTGAGCTGGCCCAGCTTGATACCGGCCAGTATCCCCTCGAATGCGTCTCCGCCTCCCTCTCCGACCTCGTCTCCGATACCCTGGCCGCCTTCGCCGCCCGCTCAAAAGCCAGGCAGATCACGCTGCGCGGCTCCGTCGCCCCCAACATCGACCCGGTCAGGATGGCCCCCGATAAGATCAGCCGCGTGCTCTACAACCTGCTGGAAAACGCGATCCGCCATACCCCGCAGGGCGGCGCGATCGCCCTGGAAGTCACCCGCCAGGACAGCCAGGTGCTCGTCGCCATCCAGGACAGCGGCGAGGGCATCCCGCCCCAGGACATCGGGCACGTGTTCGATCACTTCTACCGGGGAGAAAAGAGCCGCACGCGCGGCGGCTATGGCGAGGGCGGCGCGGGGCTGGGCCTGGCGATTGCCCGTGGGCTGGTCGAGGCGCACGGCGGGCGCATCTGGGCCGAGAGCGAGCCGGGCCAGGGGACTCTGATGCGCTTCACCCTGCCGGGGGAATCCCACCCCGATCGATAAGGCCCGCTGCGGACAGCGGGCCTCGTGTTCCCGAATCGGCTGTGCGGCTTTTCGAGCCTACTGCGCGGACGGGTCAGGCTGCCACAAAGCGAGCACGTTGCCGGTCGGGTCGCTGAAGTGGGCCAGCCTGCCGTAGCCGGCCACCGGCATCAGTTCGCCGACGCGCTTGCCACCCGCCTTCTCGATGGCCGCCAGGTCGGCTTCGATGTCCTCGCTGCCGATGTAGACGGTCACGTCGCCGGGCTTGACCTCCTCGCCAACCTCCGGGAACGCCCCCCCGGTGTTCTCGGCTCTGAACGAGTAGAAGTCATAATCCTCGATGGCGTCCATCTCCCATCCAAAAAGTTTGGCGTAGAATGCCTGGGCTTTCTTGGGGGCTTTCGCGGGGATTTCGATGTGGACGATTGCACGCTTGGTCATGTGATCCTCCCTTTGGGGTAAAACAGAACACCCGTTCTCGTTGTCAGGGAGTATAGACCAAACGTTCTAATTTGTCAACAATTATCGAGGCTTCATCCCGGCCTATCGGATCACCACCACCGCCCCATCGCCAAGCTGCTGCGCCCGTGCCAACGGCAGCGCGACGATTGACGATTCCTCCCGGTAGTCGAGGGCCAGCGTGGTGAATGAGTTCGCCGCGCCCCACCCCTTGATCAGCCGGATGCGCCGCGAGGTGGCGACCTTCATCACCAGCACCTCCATCAGCGCCCACCCATCAGGATCGCTGTATGGATACGCCAGCACGATCTGGCGGTGCGGCCTCAGTTTCGGGGTCAGCTTGTCGAGCACCTGCTGCCAGAAGGTGTGTGTCAGGCGGCGGTCGGCGGCCTGCTGGAGTGCCGCCGGATAGCGCCCGATCTGCTCCTGGAGGAATTGCAAATAGGATGCCGTGCTCATCACCTCGATCTCCGCCCGCCGGATGCCCCCCCGACCGCTCTCGTCGCGCTGATCGGTCACCGTGGCGGTCGAGACGGCGTAATGCCCCCTGTCCACCCGGAAAGTCTTGACCGACTGCGCCCCGGCGTAGGCGGAGTTCCCCCAGCCCTGCCCGCGCGGCATCGCCTGCCGCCAGATCGTCTTCAGCGTCCGCTCGTCGACCGCCTGGGTGGGGGAGGAGAAGGCGTAGCCGGGGCGCTTCCCGTCGAGCTGGTACTCGATGACCACACTAGGCATAAACCGGGCTTTCCGCGACCGGCCTGGCTTTGGGCCGGATCGAGTTGAAGAACTCCCGCATCGCCTCCTCGGTGCCCTCGCCGGTGAGCAGGCTGCTGCTGCGGATGAAATACTGGTAGCCGATCCGCTCCGATTGGGATTTGAGGCGGCGCGCCTCGTTCTTGTAGTCGTCGAGCAGGTTCGCCAGGCTGTAATCCTCCCCCCACAGGTCGGATTTGTTGACCAGCAGAAGGAACGTCTTCAAGTTCCGACGGGCAGCGGGCTCGTCGTCGATCATCTGCAAGACGAAGTTCAAAGCGTCCTTGTGGTGGTACACGTTCGTGTGGTCGACCATGAAGATGATCCCCCTGGGCCGGGTCTGCTGGAACAGGTCGACCCAGTCCGTCTCCCACATCGCGTATTCCCCACCCACGTCCCGCCTCGGCCTGAGCCGCATGTTGTCGTCCCCCACCTTCGTGGTGAATGCCGGGACCGGGTCGCCGCCGGAGGCGGTCGGGTCGGGGTCGAACTCCTCCAGCAGCGCCATGTTGTGGCGCAGCCATTCGAGCAGCGTGGTCTTGCCCGTCTGCCGGTAGCCCAGCACGACGAAGGGCAGCCCAAACACTCTCACGTAGGCAAAGTCGACGACCTGTTCCACGCCGTCGGTGACGGAGCGCGGCAGCAGGCTGGAGATCGTTTTAAGCACGGCAAGCAGCACTGAGTTTACAGGTGTCATGACAACCACTTTCCATTCCAGGCGGTCGCAGCGTTACATACATCTGTACGTCCGGCAGGGGGGAAAGTTGCTTTCGCGATCGGGGCAGGGGAGAGTACACTTTGGGTCAATGCCGTTCGGTTAAGGGTTTTCCTCCGCCCCAGGCGGAGCCAGAGCAGCGCTCTGGCAGTGCCCGAAGGGTACTTTTTAAGTGGCTTTTGCAGATTAGGGAAAAAACGAGGCGATGTCTCCTGACGTTGTCAGGTGTTGATATCTTCTTCTATGGTGGAAAATAGCCCACTTTAGCGGGCTTTTTACTTCGTAGCCGCATGGTTTTAACCTGCGGCGGTGGTCGCCTACCACGACTATCCGCAGAAAAATTGATTGCCTCATTAATTTCCAAACGCTCAACAATCTGTGGCGACGGCCACAGACATTCCGGGGTGACCATGACTTCATTTGACGCGCAGGCCGAGTACGAAGACGAGCGTTTCAAGGACGTTGTCTTGGAGGCCGCTCAGGTTCAGGATAAGCACTTCTACAACTGCGCCTTCGTCGATTGCGCGTTTGGCGAGACGGCCTTCCACCGCTGCCGCTTCGTGGACTGCACCTTCCAGGGGTGCGACCTCAGCATGATCCGCCTGGAAGACACCTCGTTTAGCGAGACCCGCTTCGTGGGCTCGAAGGCGGTCGGCGTCAACTGGGCGTTGGCCGCCTGGCCCGGCTACACCGTGGAGTCGCCGGTCCGCTTTGAGAACTGCGTGCTCAACTACTCCACCTTCATCGGCCTGACCCTCCACAAGATCGGCTTTACGGGCTGCACGGCCAGCGATGTCGACTTCTCCGAGGCCGACCTCACCGAGGCCGATTTCGCCAACGCCGTGCTGACCAAAAGCCGCTTCCGGCAGACCAACCTCACACGGGCCAACTTCGTCGGCGCGACCGAATACTCAATCGACATCACCGCCAACACCGTCACCAAAGCGAAATTCTCCTTCCCCGAAGCGATGGCTCTCCTCTACAGCGTCGACATCTGCCTCGTCGAATAGAGTTGCTCAGTCGCAAAGTGCCCCACTAAGTGAGGAATCCATTCGACCTCGACGGGTTGGTTGGTAGGGGCGAGATATATCTCGCCCTCCTACGCGATGGAACACTGTCCGGGTATTCTATACGCCCCGCCTTGACTCAACTTCGCAACTGAGCAAATAAATCCATACTCCTTCGGCACGCCCCTCCATGAATAAGACTCCTGTAATGTTCCCTCGCTATAATCCAGAATGAATCTGATTTAACTCTGACCCTGAAGGCTGAAAGCTGACAGGCTGAATTGCTATCTTCAAGGGAGCCATGAACAAACTATCCACACTCAAACACGGCCTGCTGGCCGGAATCCTGCTGACCGTCCCCTTGATCGCCCTCTTCTTTCTCGGCGATGCCCTCTTCGGGCTGCCCCTCGCCCCGTTCGACCTGTTCGAATGGCTGACGCGCGTGCTGCCCGGCCCGCTGGTGATCTTTGGCATCGCCCGCATGGTCGACGTCCTGGGCCTGCTCGGCCTGAATGTGGCCGATACCGCCAAGACGGCGGAGCAGGTTCTGGCGGTCGGGATGTTTTTTGTCGTGGGCCTGGTGGCGGTTATCGCCTTCTTCTTCGTCCGCAGCCGGATCGAGGCGCAGGAGGGTGATCGGCCCGGCCTGCTGCTCGGCCTGCTGCTCGGCATCCCCCTGGCGCTGACCAGCGCGCGTGCCCACCCGCTTCTCCCTGCCTTGTGGTCTCTGGCTCTCACCCTGGCCTGGGGGGCAATCGTCGAGCGGGTCTATCGCGCCCTGCGCCCGCCGGATAGTCCACCGGAGGGCGCGCCGGTCGCCGTCTCCCCCGCCGGGTCAGAGGCGCTCACGGTAGAGCAGCTTGACCGGCGGCGTTTTCTGGTGCGCATGGGCGGCGCGGCGGCGGCGATCACCGTCGTCGGCGCGGCGGTCAGCCTGGGGGTTGGAGGCCGCCGGGAGAGAGGCCTGGAGCAGGCCGCCGCCGTCGAAGGCGCTGGTAGCCCGGAGCCGCCTATCGTGTTTAACACCCCCACGCCCCGTCCCGTGGCGGTGTCTACCCCCAGCGGTGAAGTGGTGCCCGCGCCGGGCACCCGCCCGGAGATAACCCCGCTCGACGAGCACTACCAGATCGACATCAACCTGCGCCCGCTGGAGGTGGATGGGGCGGCCTGGCGGCTGGCAGTCAACGGCATGGTGACCACCCCGCTCTCCCTCTCGCTGGCCGATATCCGGGATAACTACGAGCCGGTGGAGCAGATTATCACCCTGTCCTGCATCTCTAACCGCGTCGGCGGGAGCCTGATCGGCACGGCCACCTGGACGGGCGTTCGCCTCCAGGACGTGCTGGACGATGCGGGCGTGCTGGACGGCGCGGCCTACCTGAACATCGTCGGCCTGG
Organism: Chloroflexota bacterium; assembly: GCA_037388645.1. Taxonomy (GTDB): domain Bacteria; phylum Chloroflexota; class Anaerolineae; order Aggregatilineales; family UBA3940; genus JARRJX01. Next base: position 1,051 of record JARRJX010000085.1, on the reverse strand, counting down.
ATGACTACTATGAGAGCCTGGCGCTCGATCTGCTTGAGCAGGAGCCGCGCATCATGCTGGCTTATGCCTGGGACGGTGTGCCGCTCCAGCCCAAGCACGGCTTCCCGCTGCGCATCTGGATTCCCGATCGTTTCGGCATGAAGCAGCCCAAGTGGATCGACAGCATCGAGGTGTCGGACACCGAGGAGCTGGGTTATTGGGTCACGCGGGGCTGGGATCGGGAGGCGCGGGTGCGGGCCACCTCGGTGATCGACACCGTCGCCGAGCCGTACCAGGCCGAGGATGGGTCGATGGCCGTGCCGGTCGGTGGCATCGCCTATGCCGGGGCGCGCGGCATCTCGCGGGTCGAGGTGCAGGTCGACAACGGCGATTGGGAGGAGGCCCGGCTGCGCACCCCGCTCTCCGATACCACCTGGGTGATCTGGCGCTACGACTGGCCCTTTGCCGGGGGGCGGCACGTCTTCCGGGTGCGCTGCTTTGAGGCCGACGGCACCCCGCAGATAGCCACCGTCAGCGATCCCCAGCCCAGCGGCGCGACCGGCATCCACCAGGTCAGGGCGTCTCTGTAGGCCGGTAGTCAGGCAGTTGGATTGTTAGCCGGGGGCGGGATTCGTCTCGCCCCCGGCAATTTTCTCCCCCGAACGTAGCTACTCCGTAGCTACCTGCCTCCGCGCTTCCCCTATCATCGGGGTACGAGGAGGCGCACCATGCTCATTCTGCTGTCCTATCCGTCGCACCTGCCAATCCTGTCGCAGATAAGATCACATCCCTATCTGCCCATCGGCCCGATCCCCCGTGCCACCCCTGTGATCCATCCCGCGCGCCCCCACCCCCACGATTCTGCCCTCTGCCGGTCAGTTTGGCATTCGCACCGAGCAGGGGGGTACGCCCGTGCTTGCTCGGCTCACCCCCCTCCACCCGCAGCCCCCGCCCCATCTGTCCCCCCATCTGACTCCCTGTGTGTTTCCCCGCCCGTGCCCCTGGGCCTTACCCCCGCTCCTGACACCACGACAGCCCCCCTTAGGGGGCGTCTGGTCTCAGGGGCGGCAGG
>JARRJX010000084.1:0-11513 GCA_037388645.1 Chloroflexota bacterium | reverse complement strand
TCGGGTTTTGGGGAATAGTTGTCAGCCATACCTCACTCCATGATTGCTGGTAGGTGAATGCTTTCGACTGGGTGCGTGTACCCCTGGCTATCTCCGCTTCTTGAACTGCACGTCGGCGTAGACCGCCAGAACCAGGATCGCGCCCTTCAGGATGTACTGCCAGGAAGGCTGCACGTTCAACACCTGCAGGCCGTTCGTCAGGCTGGTCATGATCAGCGCCCCGACGATCGCGCCGAGCACGGTGCCCTCGCCGCCCAGTGTCGACGTGCCGCCCAGGATGGCTGCTGCGATTGCGTCAAGCTCGTAACCCTCGCCCGCTGCGATCGTGCCGTAGCCGACGTATGACGCCAGCACGATACCGGCCACACCCGACAGGAAGCCCATCAGGGTCATCACCGACAGGATGTTCTTGCGGATGTTGATGCCGGACAGCCGGGCCGCCTCGCGGTTGCCGCCGATGGCGTAGGCGTAGCGGCCAAAGCGCGTATTGTCCGAGATGTAGGCCATGATCAGCGTGGCGATCGCCAGCAGCAGCACAGGGGTCTGGACGCCCGGCCACGACCAGGATCGAGAAGAACAGCGTCATAAACAGGTCGAGGTAAATGCTTCGCAGCTCGAAACCGTATTCTTGTTTGCGCCGTCGGCTGCTGAACGTGTTATAAAACAGGAAAGCAACCGCCAGCGCGGCGACCACCCAGCCGACAATCTGGGGCAGATAGCCCTGGGCGATGAACGAGAAGCCGGGTTGGTTGGCCGGTATCGTCTTGCCCTGGGTGACCAGCAGGATGCCGCCTCGTCCGACGAACAGACCACCCAGCGTGACGATGAACGAGGGGATGCTGAGGAAGGACACCAGGTAGCCCTGGACCAACCCGAATATCGTGCCGACCAGCAGCCCGATCCCCACCGAGAGCGCGGCGGCCAGATACGGTTGATCGGGGATGAGCGTATACCAGATTTCCGCCTGGAAATAGGCGACCACCACCGAGACGAACCCGGCGGCTTTACCGACCGACAGGTCGATGTTCCCGGTGACGATCACGAACACCATCCCGATTGCCAGGAACGACCGAACCGTCATCTGGCGGAACAGGTTCGAGAAGTTCTGCGAGTTCATGTAGGACCCGCCCGTTACCACCGTAAAGAATATCCAGATTGCGATCAGCGCCAGGATGATGGCATAGGTCTGGATGTTTTTTCGAAATTGCTCGGCCAGTTCAGAGAAAAAAGTCATGAGAGCCTCCTTGCAGTGTCACCGCACAGGTTGGTGCTGGATTGAGTTCAGAGTCAGGTTACCCGGCGATACCGGTCGCCAGCGACATAATTCGTTCCTGGGTTGCGTCGGCACTGTCAAGCAGGCCGTTCGAGTGGCCGTTCCACATCACAACGATCCGGTCACTCATCTCGATCACTTCCTCCAGCTCGCTGGAGATCATGATGATGGCGACACCGTTTTCGGCCAGCTCGTTCATCAATTTGTAAATCTCGTATTTCGCGCCCACGTCGATGCCCCGCGTCGGGTCGTCCATGATCAGGACGTTCGGGCTGGACATCAGCCACTTGGCGATGACCACCTTTTGCTGGTTGCCTCCCGAAAGCGTGTTGCATTTAATTTCCAGGTTGGGTGCCTTGATCGAGAGGTCTTTGGCCTGTTTCAGGCAGGCCCGCAGCTCGGCGTTGTGGTCGATGCGCATAAACTTGGCGAACTGGCCCAGGTTGGGCAGCGAGAGGTTATTCAGGATCGACTGGATCGGAACCAGCCCCTGCCCTTTACGGTCTTCGGGAACCAGGCTGATCCGGCTCTGGATGGCATTGTTGGCGTTCTTGGGATGGACTTCTTTCCCCGCCAGCATGATCGTCCCATCCGTGATCTTGCCGTACTCGCCGAACAGGGTCATCACCAGCTCGGTGCGCCCTGATCCCATCAGGCCAGCAATGCCCAGGATTTCGCCGCGCCGCAGGTCGAAGCTCACGTCGTCCACGACCTTCCGGTCCGCGTTCAGGGGATCGACGGCGGTCAGGTTTTTCACCTCCAGGATCACCTCGCCCGGATGCCGGTTGCCCTCCGGGAAGCGCTCGGTCATCTCGCGGCCCACCATGTACCGTACCATGTCCTCAATCGTCAGGTTCTCGATCGGCTGGGTGGTGACGGCCCTGCCGTCGCGCAGGACGGTGATCGTATCGGTGATCTTGAAGAATTCTTCCAATTTATGAGAGATATAAATGCAGGTCATACCGTGCGCCTTCAGCGTGCGCAGGATGTCCATCAGCTTCTCGATCTCGACCTCGGTGAGCGCGCTGGTCGGCTCGTCGAGAATCAGGATTTTGGCGTCCTCGGATAATGCCTTGGCGATCTCGACCATCTGCATCTTGCCGACGCCCAGGTTCTTGACCAGGTCCTGCGGCTCGACGTCCAGCTGGTATTTGGTCAGCAGGTCTTTGGTATCGACGTAGAGCTTGTTCCAGTTGATGACCCCAAACTCCTGCGGCTCTTTGCCGAGGTAGATGTTCTCGCCGACGTTCATGCTTGAGACCAGGGTCAGCTCCTGGTAGACGATCGCGATCCCCTCCTCGATGGCCTGCCGGATCGACACGCCCTCAAGTTTGAGTTCTCCCCCGTTATAAAGGATCGTCCCCTCATAGTCGCCGCTGGGGTACACGCCGGACAGGATTTTCATCAGCGTGGACTTACCTGCCCCGTTCTCACCACAGAACCCGTGGATCTCGCCCCGCTTGATCTGCACCGAGACGTCGTCCAGCGCGGTGACGCCGGGAAAACGCTTGGTGATGTGTTGAATATCGAGAATAATATCGTCGTTCACTGGATGCGCCCCTTGCATGATCTCATCTTACTTACAGCCGTTCCGCCTCCTCGACAGACAACAGTCCCGGCCCCCCGGATACTTGACCGGGGAGCCGGAGTCTGTGTCAGAGTGACTTATTCCGCCAATTCAGGGCGCGGAGGGCGCTGATCTTCAGGAATGTCACGGTAAACGTCGTCGTAGGCCTGGAAGCCGGAGGCGACGACTAGGTCGTACACGTTGTCGGCGTTGACCTGGTAGACAGGCAGGAAGTGGCAGGGCACCTCACCTGACAGGCTCTCGTCGTTGGTCAGCTCGGCCAGCGTGTAGTTCTGAAGCTCAACCGCATTACCCTTCAGCAAGCCGTCGACCAGTTCGATGGCGAGCGGCGACAGGTCACGGATGTCCTTCAGGATCGAGACGGTCAGCTCGCCCTTGACGATGCTGTTTGAGCCGTCGGCGGTCGCGTCCTGGCCGGAGATCGGAACCGTGCCAGCCAGGCCTTGAGCCTTCATCGCTTGCAGCGCACCCAGCGCGGTGCCGTCGTTCGAGGCCACCACGCCGTCGATGTCATTGTTGGCCGCCGCCAGGATGTTCTCCATCAGAGCCAGCGCGTTGGCCGCATCCCAGTTGTCAACCCACTGGTCGGCCACGATCTCGATCTTGCCATCTGCCACCAGCGGGTCGAGGATTTCGTCCTGGCCCTGGCGGAACAGGATGGCGTTGTTGTCGGTGGGGCTTCCGCCCAGTTTCACCACGCGGGCGGGGCCGTTGGCGGCCACGTCCCAGTTGTCGATGTCCAGCGCGGTCATGACGCCCAGCGCCTGCTGGCGACCGACCTCGATGTTGTTGAAAGACACGTACGCGGCGATGTTCGGGGACTTGATCAGGCGGTCATAGGCAAGCACGATCACGCCTGACTCGGCGGCCCGGTCGGTCGCCGTCACGATGGCGTCGCCATCCTCAGCGATCACGATGAGTGCCTTCACGCCCTGCGAGACCATGTTGTCGATCTGGTCGTTCTGGAGCTGCACGTCGTGGTTGGCTTCCTGGCTGAGCACTTCATAGCCCAGTTCTTCCAGCATCCCCCTCATGAGGATTTCTTCGTTCTGCCAGCGCTCGGTGGCGAAGTCAGAGAAGGACAGGCCGACCTTGATCGGCTCTTCGCCCATTGCCTCTTCGGTCGGCTCCTCGGGCATCGCGGTCGGCCCCTCGGCAGCTGCGGTTGGCTGCTCGGCTGCCGGCGCTTCAGTGGCAGGCGCTTGGGTTGCCGGTGCCGCCGGGGCACAGCTCATCAGGCCAAAGACGACCAGCGTCAGCGCTGCGGCCAGAAGAAATACGCGTAAAAATCGGCGGTGCATTTTTTCCTCCATATTTTGCTAATTATTCGGCGTGCTAAACAGCATCATTCTTAGAATCGGTGCCTTTGAAATATCTTTGCCCATCTGCCTCCTTTATCGACTCTCCAGCGTCGCGCTGGCTTTCAGCGCCCAACATGGCAGCACCGGCGCGCTACGCAGCGCCTGCCGAAAACTGCCAGCAGAATGTCAATCCAGAACGATCTAAGTGATGTGTGGGGGAAAACCTCATATTGATAAGGTGTTTCGCGGTTGAGCCAGCGATCATCATTCCCACGTTTCGATCTCAGTGCTTGTATCGCGATCTATGCCCGGTATCTCAGTCTCTGGCTTGCGGACGGCCTCATTGGTGGGAGTCGGGGTCACTCTTGACGGCGTTTGTGGCACTAAGAGCAAATGTGATCGCTTTGAATTATACATCCTATAAAGAAATTAGCCGAAAGATGACGCTCGACAGTTATCTTGATAGGCAATTTAGAGAAGTAGTCCAATTATTTAGTATGTATTCAACACAAACTAATGATATACTATACTAGATTGTGGGCTTGTGTCAATACAAAAGTGAAAAAAATTGCTATAAAATCCGGCATAAAGCCCGATTTTGCCCTTGGACTCGGCTCTTGGAGCGCCGGTCGAAGCGGAATAAATATGTATATTATACAAACTATTTAAGACGCCTAAACCCTCTTTGACGACAACAGACAGGAAAAAGACTCCCAGATGTCCAGGCTGAAATCAGTTGATCACACCACGATGCGCGAGATGAACCTTTCGCTCATTTTGAACACCCTGCGCGTGCATGCCCCCATCTCGCGGGCCGGGCTGTCCGGTGTCACCCAGTTGAACAAGACCACCGTTTCGAGCCTGGTACGCGAGCTGCTGGACAGCGAGCTGATCCGCGAGATAGGCGTCGACCCCACCGTGACAGACATCGGTCGACCGGCCATCAACCTGGAGGTCAACCCGGGGGTCGGGACTATCATCGGCGCGGACATCGGCGTCGATTACATCTCGGTCATCGCCGCCAACTTCGCGGTCGAGATCGTGGCGCGCCGCTACGAGAACACCTCGGAGCTGACCACGAGCCAGGAGATACTGGATCGCGCCGTTGCCGTCATCCACGAGGTCTACCAGGAGGTAACCGCCACGAGTTTGGGTCAGCCGGTGTTTGGCATCGGCCTGGGCCTGCCTGTGCTGGTCGACAGCGCCACCGGGACTCTGCTCTTTGCCCCCAACCTTAGCCTGCACGACATCGCCGTCCGGGAGCTGATGGAGAAGGAGTTCAGCATCCCGGTCTACGTGGACAACGAGGCCAATCTGGCCGCGCTGGGTGAGACGTACTTCGGCGCGGGGCGCGAGAGCAACTACGTGCTCTACGTGGTCTCCAGCGTCGGGCTGGGCGGGGGCATCGTGATCGATGGGCGGCTGATGACGGGCGCAGCCGGGTTTGCCGGTGAGTTCGGCCACATGACCCTCGACCCCGCCGGGCTGCGCTGTAGCTGCGGCAACTTCGGCTGCTTCGAGACGCTCGTCAGCCAGCGCGCCCTGTACCGCCGCATCCGCTCGGCGGTGGGCACGGGCAAGCCCTCCCTCCTGGTCGAGGCCACCGAAGGCGACCTGAACCGCCTGACCGTGCCCATGATCGTCGAGGCGGCGGAGGAGGGTGACGTGGTCGCCCGCACCGCCCTCGAAGAGACCGGCAACTGGCTGGGCATCGGCATCGCCAGCCTGATCAACGCGCTCAACCCGGAGCGGGTCGTGTTTGGCGGCACGCTCAGCATCGCCCACGAATACCTGCTGCCGGTCGTCAAAGAGGTGGTTGCCAAGCGCGCCCTGCGCTGGTCGAACGAGACCGCCGAGATCGTTATCGCCGAGCACGGGCCTGACGCCTCCGTGATCGGCGGCATCGCCGCCATCTACCGGCAGATTCTCAGCAACCCGACGAGCTGGATTCACTGACCCCCCACCCCGGCTGAGTCGTCCCGTCATCCGCGCCCCTTCTGGCCGTCACGTGTTATTAGTAGCGTCGGGTTGCCGCTTGTCCGGTTCGGCTCGACCGACCCTTTTAACCACACCGACTACGCAAGGACAGGCAGATGCACATCCAGAAGGTGGAAAGCGCGGGAGACCTCCATCGCTTCATTGAGTTACCCTACCGCCTGTACCGTGACGACCCCGTCTGGGTGCCGCCGCTGCGCGCTGAGCAGAGAGGGCAGTTCGACCCGGCCCGCAACCCCATGCTCGATCACTGCGACTACGACCTGTTTCTCCTGGTGGACGGCGGCCAGGTGGTCGGGCGGATCTCCGCCTTTGTCGACAGCCTGGCGGTCGAGCACTGGGGGGAGCCGATTGGCCTCTTCGGCTCCTACGAGTGCATCGACGACCTGGGCGCGTCGCGCCTGCTGCTGGAAGCCGCCCGCCTCCGCCTCCGCGAGCGCGGCATGCGGTCGATGCGCGGGCCGTGGAGCTTCGCCTCACAGGAGTGGGGGCTGGTGGTCGAGGGCTTCCAGCCGCCGCCGGTGATCATGGCCCCCTACAACCCGCCCTACTACAACGACCAGCTGACGGCCTTCGGGTTCGAAAAAGCCAAAGACCTGATCGTCTACTACGCCGACATGGCCGAAGGCTACCGCGTGCCCGATCGCTTCCTGACCCTCACCGACCGGGTGCAGGCGCGCTACGGCATCACCATCCGCTCGCTGGACATGGCCCGCCTGGAGGAGGAGATCCTGGCGCTGGTCGAGATCATCAACCGCTCGATAGCCGACAACTGGGGCTTCTACCCTGTCACCAGGGCCGAGGCGCTCGCCATCGCCCGCGACATGAAGGCCATCGTCCATCCCGATACCGTGCTCATCGCCGAAGGTCCCGGCGGCGCGCCGATCGGTTTTTCCATCCCCCTCCCCGACGTGAACGTGCTGCTGCGCGGCCTGGACGGGCGGCTGCTGCCCTTCGGCTGGCTCAAGCTGCTGCTGGGCCTGCCCCGCCTGCGTGAGTACCGCCTGTGGGCGCTCGGCGTCGTGCCGGAGTATCACGGCAAAGGCGTCGATGCCCTGCTCTACCGCCGCACCCACGAGGTGCTCACCCCACGCCTGGCGCGGGTCGAGGTCAACTACGTGCTGGAAGACAACGTCCCGATGAACAATTTTCAAGGGAGCCGCACATGGGCGTTGTACCCACCACAAAATGAATGAAAATAAGGAGCAGATACCGTAGAGGTCGTTGTTTTCTCTGGTATGAAGAGAACGAGAATCCGATAGGGAGTCGGACCCAGAACCTCTAGACGCACCAAAGATTGTTGCCTCGTAAGGAGAGCACGCAGAGGAGTTACCTCAAAAGGCGAGGTTCACGGTATCTGAAACCAGACAATATGCGGTGGTGGGAGGAAACGATGCAAGTGGTTCATGAACGCTGTGCCGGGCTGGATGTTCACAAGAAGAGTATAACGGTCTGTCGGCTGGTCCCGAATGGCGAAGGGGGATGGAAACGAGAAACCCGAACCTTCGAGACCAAGACACCTGACCTGTTGGAATTGAGTGATTGGCTGAAGCAGGAATGTGTTACTCATGTGGCAATGGAGAGTACGGGTGTTTACTGGAAACCGGTCTTTAATATCCTGGAAAGCAGCTTCACGGTGCTGGTAGTGAATGCCAAGCACATCAAGCACGTTCCGGGGCGCAAAACGGACGTGCGGGATGCGGAGTGGATCGCCGAGTTGTTGCAGCATGGCCTGCTGAAAGCAAGCTTCATTCCCGACGAGCCACAGCGGGACATGCGGGAATTAGTCCGCTATCGAACCCATCTCATTCAAGAGCGGACACGAGAGGTCAACCGGGTCCACAAAGCGCTGGAAGATGCCAATATCAAGCTGAGCAGTGTGGCGACCGACATTATGGGGGTCTCCGGACGAGAGATGATGCAAGCCATTATCGCGGGCAAGGATGACCCGGCGGCGTTAGCAGAGTTGGCGAAGGGTCGCATGCGAAACAAGATTGATGAGTTGGAGAAAGCCTTAACCGGACATGTCCGCCGCAGCCATCGTCTCTTGCTCCGGATGCATCTGGAACACATTGATGAACTCAATGAGCGAATCACAGAACTGGACGGGGAGATCGGAAATCTGATGCGCCCTTTTGACCAGGAAGATCTGGTTGAACGACTGGATGCTATCACAGGCGTCGGCAAACAGACCATTGAAGTGGTCATCGCGGAGATTGGAACCGATATGAGCCGCTTCCCTTCACACCGTCATCTGGCATCGTGGGCTGGATTGGCACCGGGCAAGAACGAGAGCGCCGGGCGGAATCGCTCAGCCAGAACGCCAAAAGGGAACCAATATCTTCGAACCGCATTGGTGGAGGCTGCTCTCGCCGCAGGGCGCAGCAAAGGAACTTATCTCGGTGAACAGTATCGACGATTAGCCCGGCGTCGGGGCAAGAAACGCGCCGCTGTTGCAGTCGCCCATTCCATTCTGGTCATCATGTCGTGGCTCAACCTACTTTGACAATCTCAATCCGCAGCGCACGCAGAAATGGCTCGTCAGGCGGCTGGAACAGCTTGGCTTTCAGGTAAGTCTTGAGCCTATCGCTGCTGCGGCCTAACAGTTAGCGATTATTTTCAGAGGAGAGGAGTACAACTCATGCAGCCAGACCTGGCGGCCATCGCCGAACACTTCCAGTTTGAGGGGCGCTTCGTCGACTCCTTCCCCCACCCTGCCGGGGGGCACATCAACGATACCTACGTGGTGTGCTATCAGATTGGCGATGCCGTCCGCCGGTACATCCTCCAGCGCATCAACCACCGGGTCTTCACCCGCCCGGAGCAGGTAATGCAGAACATCGAGGCGGTGACGGCCCACCTGCGCCGGAAGATCGCCGCTTACGGCGGCGACCCGGCCCGCGAGACGCTCACCCTGGTGCCCGCCGTGGGGGGAGGCACCCTCCACCAGGCCGCGGACGGGGGCTGCTGGCGGGCGTATCACGGCATCGAGAACGCGCGCACCTACAACGTGGCGGAAAGCCTCGATCAGGTCTACCAGGCGGCGCGGGCGTTCGGGAATTTTGTGAGCCTGCTCGGCGACTTCCCGGCGGAGCAGCTCCACGAGACCATCCCGGACTTCCACCACACGCCCAAACGCTTCGAGGCGCTCAAGGAGGCGATCTCGCGCGACGTGGTGAGCCGGGCGGGGGCGGTCGCGGCGGAGATCGACTTCGCCATGCAGCGGGCCGAGCAGGTCACGACCCTGATCGACCTGCTGGAGCGCGGTGAGCTGCCCACCCGCATCACCCACAACGATACCAAGCTGAACAACGTGATGATCGACGACCTCACCGGGGAGGGCATCTGCGTGATCGACCTGGACACCGTGATGCCCGGCCTGTCCCTGTACGACTTCGGGGACGCGATCCGGTCGGGCGCGAACCCCGCCGCCGAGGACGAGCCGGACCTCTCCAGAGTGGTCTTCGACCTCGCCGTGTTCGACCACTACACGCACGGCTACCTGGATGCCACGCGCGGCTTGCTGACCCCCACCGAGCTGGATTACCTGCCCTTCTCCGCCATCCTGATGACCTTCGAGTGCGGCATCCGCTTCCTGGCCGACCACCTCCAGGGGGATACCTACTTCAAGATTCATCGGGAGGGCCACAACCTCGACCGCTGCCGCACCCAGTTCAAGCTGGTAGCAGACATGGAGGCGGCCTACGAGGGGATGGTGGCGATCGTCGACGCCTACCGCTAGCCTGATAAGATTGCGGATTGTTGTTGCCGGTCGCGTCTCGCGGAGTATAATACGGGAGACGTTCGACACATAGCTGTGAAAAGGATCATGGACGACTTACCCGGCCATAAACGCAGTGAATATCTAAACCAGCCAGGAGCGCCACCCGGCTAGTCGCTACTTTTTGACTCCCCCGCGCTGCTCCGGACTGGCACATAGCCCACCCAGGAAAGGAGCATCGCCATGGCCCCCCTGCTTACCCCTGCTCTGCAGGACACCCACCAGCAGCTTGAAGCGCTGTTGGCAGACCACAATCTGGACGCCGTACGCACCCTTCTCAAGACGGAGCATCCTGCCGACGTCGCCGACCTCTTAGAGCTGCTCGACGCCGACCAGCAGGCCGCCGTGTTCGACTTGCTTGAGTCCGACATGGCCGCCGAGGTGCTGGACGAGATCAACACCCGCTCGACGCGCGGCCTGGTCGACGCCGTGCCCGACGAGAAGATCGCTGACCTGTTGGAGGCGCTGCCCGTCGACGACGCGGCGGAAATCCTGTCCGAGTTAGGCGATGAGCGGGCGGAAGACATCCTCGCGTTGATGGAGCCGGAAGAGGCCGCCGACGTCGGCGCGCTGCTCGCCTACCCCGAAGACACCGCCGGACGCCTGATGAGCACGAAAGTGGTCCGGCTGAAGGCGGATTGGACGGTCGAAGAAACCCTGCGCTTCCTGCGCACGATCGACCCGGAGGTGGAGACGCTCGCCTACCTGTACATCGTCAACGGCGGCGACCAGTTGGTGGGTGTGGTGCCGCTGCGGGCGCTGGTGCTCGCCCCGCCGGGCCGGAAGCTCGCCGAGATCATGAACCCCTCGGCCATCTCGGTGCGGGTGGACACCGACCAGGAGGACGTGGCCCGGCTGGTGGCCCAATACGACTTCTTCGCCGTCCCGGTCGTCGACGCAGGCGGGCGGCTGGTGGGCGTGATCACCCACGACGACGTGGTCGACATCCTGCAAGACGAGTTCACCGAAGACATCCAGCGCCTGGGCGGCTCCGAGCCGCTGGAAGACGAATACCTGAGCACGCCGGTGCTGTCCGTCACCCGCAAGCGGATCGGCTGGCTGCTGGTGCTGTTCCTGACCGAGATGCTGACCGGCACCGTGATGCGCCACTTTGAGACGGAGCTGCAATCGGTGGTGGCGCTGGCCTTCTTTGTGCCGCTGCTGATCGGCACGGGCGGCAACTCCGGCTCGCAGGCCACCAGCACGATCATCCGCGCCCTTGCGGTGGGCGAGGTGCAGTTCCGGGACGCCTGGCAGCTGCTCTGGCACGAGATGCGGGCGGGGTTCCTGCTCGGCCTGACGATGGGAGTGGTTGGCTTCGTGCGGGCGCTCACCTGGGGGTCGGCCATCCCGCTGGCGATCACGGTGGGCGTCTCCCTGTTCACCATCGTGCTGTGGGCCAACACCATCGGCTCGCTGCTGCCGCCGCTGGCCGCCCGGCTGAAGATCGACCCGGCGGTGATCTCCGGCCCGGTGATGAGCACCCTGGTCGACGCCACCGGCTTGTTCATCTACTTCATGCTCGCCCGCCTGATCATCGGCATGTAGGCGCGTCTCCTCACCTCAGCACGCAAA
>JARRJX010000083.1:0-8979 GCA_037388645.1 Chloroflexota bacterium | reverse complement strand
GCGCTGGAAGGTATCCGGCTGGTCGAGCTGACCCAGGTTCGCGCCCGCCGACTACAAGCCACCAACGAAGTGACCCGGACGTCCACCTCGATCCTCGATACCGACATCCTGCTCCCGATGATCGTCCGCCAGATCAGTGAGGCGTTTGGTTATTATCACACCCAGATTTTCCTGATCGACCCGGCTGGTGAGTGGGCGGTGCTCCGCGCCAGCACTGGCGAGGTCGGCCAGGAGCTGCTCAACCGTGGCCACAAGCTGATGGTCGGCTCGCACTCCGTTATCGGGCAGGTCACCTCGCGTGGGGAGCCGGTCATCGCGCTCGACACCGACATCAACCCGATCCACCAGCGCAACGAGCTGCTCCCCGACACGCGGGCCGAGATGGCGATCCCGCTCAAGACCGGCGAGCGCATCATCGGCGCGCTGGACGTGCAGAGCATCAGCCCCAACGCCTTCGACCCGGAGGCGCAGGCTATCCTCCAATCGCTCGCCGACCAGGTGGCCGTCACCCTGGAGAATGCTCAGCTCTTCCAGGAGATTCAGGATCGTGTGGCCGAGCTGTCCACCGTTAACCTGGTCTCCCAGGCCGTCTCGCGCACGGATACCCTGGAAGACCTGTATGAAGTGGTCACCCGCGAGCTGCTGCGCACCTTTGGCGCTCAGTACGCCATCATGGCGGTGTTGGACGATCGAGGGCGACTCGCCCTGCCGGTTATCATCCGGGAGGGCAGACGTATGAGCGTGTTGGCGCCGCCGCCGATCGACGAGCACCTGATGCGCCAGGTGATGGACAGCCAGAAGATTCTGCTACTCAACGAAGATGTCCAGGCAAGCATTGAGACGACCGGGGCAGTGATTCCCCTTGACAACCCCAAGAGCCTGCTGATCGCACCGCTCATGCTGGCCGACGACGCGATTGGGGTGATTGGTATGGTGGACATGGACCGCGAAAGGGCCTTTACGGACGCCGACGTGCGCCAGTTGGGCACCCTCTCCGCCTACATCGCGGTCAAGATTCACAACACCCGGCTGGTTGAACTTGCCCAGGCCCGCGCCCACCACTTGCAGGGCATCAACGAAGTCACACAGACAGCGACTTCAATCCTCGACACCGACATCCTGCTCCCGATGATCGTCCGCCAGATCAGTGAGGTGTTTGGTTATTATCACACCCAGATTTTCCTCGTCGACCCGGCTGATGAGTGGGCGGTGCTGCAGGCCAGCACCGGCGAGGTCGGCCAGGAGCTGCTCAACCGTGGTCACAAGCTGATGGTCGGCTCGCACTCCGTTATCGGGCAGGTCACCTTGCGTGGGGAGCCGGTCATCGCACTCGACACCGACACCGACCCGATCCACCAGCGCAACGAGCTGCTCCCCGACACGCGGGCCGAGATGGCGATCCCGCTCAAGACCGGCGAGCGCATCATCGGCGCGCTGGACGTGCAGAGCACCAGCCCCTACACCTTCGACTTGGAGGCGCAGGCCATCCTCCAATCGCTCGCCGACCAGGTGGCCGTCACCTTGGAGAACACCCGACTCTTCCAGGAGATTCAGGATCGTGTGGCCGAGCTTTCCACCGTTAACCTGGTCTCCCAGGCCGTCTCGCGCACGGATACGCTGGAAGACCTGTATGAGGTGGTCACCCGCGAGTTGCTGCGCACCTTTGGCGTGCAGCACGCCGTGATGGCGGTGTTGGACGAAAAGAGGCGGCTCGCCCTGCCGATCACCATCCAGGAAGGCAGGCGCGTGAGCGAAGTAGCGCAGTCGCCCATCGACGAGCGCCTGATGCGCCGGGTGATGGACAGCCAGGAGATTTTGCTGGTCAACGAGAACGTCCAGGCGTATATCAAAGGAGTCGGGGCGGAGGTCATCGGCGAGGCCCCCAGGAGCCTGCTGATCGCGCCCCTCATGCTGGCCGACGACGCGATCGGGGCGATCTGCATGCTCGATAGGGAGCATGAGGGGGCGTTCAGCGATGCCGATGTCCGCCAGTTGGGCACCCTCTCCGCCTACATCGCGGTCAAAACCCGTAATGCCGAGCTGCTCGACGAGACCCAGCAGCGTGCCGATGAGCTTGGTTTCCTGTTCGACATGACCCGCGCAGCGGTGGCTTCGGCGGACTTGAATGAGGCACTGCAAGGTGTCGCGGAGGTGGTCAGCCACGAGATTAAGGACGCCGAATCGGTTGTCATCTATCTCGCCAACCCTGAGGCGGGGTATCTAGAGCCGGAGGCGGCGGTGGGTTATGGCCGGGAGATGCTCGCCCGCCAGAAGCACATCAACTGGGGCGATGGCCCGGTAGGCGAGGTCGCCACCCGGCGCAATTCCCGCGTGATCGACGACATCGAGAGGGAGAGTTACGACCTGGAAGAGGGCAACCGCCTGCGTTCCGCCATTCTGGTGCCGCTCCAGGCGGGCCGCCAGTTCAGCGGCGTGCTGGCCGTCGAGAGCACTCGTTCATATGCCTTTGGCGAACAGGAATTGCGGCTGTTGGAGACGGCGTCCGGCTCGTTGAACGCCGTGATCCAGAATGCCCGCCTCCTGGAGCAGATCACCCAGGCGCACGAGCAGCTTCGTGAGCTTGACCAGCTCAAGAGCCAGTTCCTGGCGAACATGAGCCACGAGCTTCGTACCCCGCTCAACTCGATCATCGGCTTCTCCCGCGTGATGCTCAAGGGCATCGACGGCCCGCTGAACGACCTGCAATCGCAAGACCTGGAGACCATCCACGAGAGCGGACAGCATCTCCTGGGCCTGATCAACAACATCCTTGACATGTCCAAGATCGAGGCCGGTAAGATGGAGCTTCAGATGGAGTATACCGACCTGGAGGAGATCATCGAGGCGGCGGTGACGACCGGTCGCGGGCTTGTCCAGGACAAGCCGATTGAGCTGGTCAAGGTCGTCGATCCGGGGCTGCCCCAGGTCTACTGCGACCCGATCCGGATACGCCAGATTTTGCTGAACCTCGTCTCCAACGCCACCAAGTTCACCGAGAAGGGCACCATCACCGTGCGTGCCAACCGCGTTGCCTCCGACCCCTCCACCTCGACCCCCGCTCACGTGCAGGTCGACGTGAGCGACACCGGCATCGGCATTGCGGATGAGGACCGGGGCAAGATCTTCGAGGCCTTCCGTCAGGTGGATGGCTCGCCCACCCGTCAGGCGGGCGGCACCGGCCTGGGGCTGGCGATCTCCAAGGAGTTTGTCGACATGCACCAGGGCTGGATGTGGGTTGAGAGTGTGGAGGGCGTTGGCTCGACCTTCTGCTTCTCGCTGCCCATTCACCCGGCAGGCCAGGATGACCCCGACCTGGTCGTCATGCCCGAATACGAAGACAAACGCCCGATCGTGCTCGCCGTCGACGACGAGCCGGGCGTGATCGATCTCTACCGCCGCTATCTGGAGAAAGAAGGCTACGGCATCGTCGGCCTGCGCTCGGCCAATGACCTGCTCTTCCACATCCGGCAGATACAGCCTTTTGTCGTCCTGCTCGACCTGCACCTGCCTGGGCGCGATGGCTGGGATGCCTGGGATGACATCAAGCGGGCCGAGGATACCCGCGATCTCCCCGTGATCGTGTGCAGCATCGACGACAACCGCCAGCAGGGGCTGGCCCGTGGCGTGGAAGGCTACCTGATTAAGCCGATCATCGAGGACGATCTGCTGGAGGCCGTCCAGCGCGTGCAGCGCGGTGGGGCCAACGGCCACAGGACCACCTTCACCGTGGAGCGTCTCCTGCTGATCGCCCCGCCGGAGGCCGCCTTGCAGGTTCGGGAGGCGCTGGGCGATTCGCTGGGCTGCGCCATCCAGACCGCGGACACGGGCCGTGATGGGCTGCAGGCCGCCCTCGATCAGCCGCCCGACCTGATCCTGTTGGATGCCGATCTCCCGGATATGGATGGGTATGGCCTGCTGGTCGCCATGCGCTCCCAGACGGAGACCAGCCGCTTCCCGGTGATTCTCTTGACCAGGGGAGACCTGTCGGATGCCCAGTTGGCGGCGGTTGATCGGGAGCGGACGCGCGTCCTGAACAGGGACATGTATCCGGGGAGCCAGTTGGCTGACGGGCTGTTGTCTGAGTTGAACAATCTACAGCGTCCAACATCATAGTTTTCCCGGCGATAAGCGGACGTGAGTCGGTTCCCGGCAGGCCCATAAGCGTGGGCCTGCCGGGGGTTGTCCTGTTGTTTGCCCTGGTAGTTGGGCCGTCTGTGCACATCCGGGCAAGAAGGTAAGGTCGTGCGGAGTTCGCAATCCAATCATTCTGGCGAGAGCGCCTCCATGAACCCTGTTGGTGTCAAGATTTACTGCCCGCAGTGCGAGTACGAGGAGCCGTATACCCACCCGCTCGTGGTCTGCCCGTCCTGCCATGGCAGCGCCCTCGACGCGCGCTACCTGGTCGAGGAGGAGCTGGGCTGGCCGGAGGTGCTTGCGGGCCGTCCGCGTACCATGTGGCGCTACCGGGAGCTGCTCCCCCTGCGCGAGGACACCCACATTGTGTCGATGGGCGAGGGGGGCACCCCGCTCCTGCGGGCGGAGCACCTGGGCGCGATGCTCGGCCTGCAAAACCTGTTCATCAAGGACGAGCGCCAGGGGCCGACCGGCTCGTTCAAAGACCGGCAGGCGGCCCTCGCCATCTCGACCATGCGGGAGATGGGGATCGACGAGGCGGTGGTCGCCAGCACCGGCAACGTGGCGATTGCCTATTCCGCCTACGCTGCCCGCGCCGGGATCAAGCTCTGGGCGTTCATCATCAGCAGCGTGCCGCCGGAGAAAATGCGCGAGGTCACCCTCTACGGCACCGAGTTGATCAAGGTCACCGGCACCTATGACCAGGTCAAGCAGGTCGCCAACCGCTTTGCCGAGAGCCGGGGCCTGTTCATGGATCGTGGCATCAAGGATATTGCCGCCAAGGAGAGCATGAAGACCGTCGGTTTTGAGATCGCCGAGCAGCTTGGCGAGATTTTCGGCCCCTCGGCGAATGGCCGCCCCTGGCGGACGCCGGACTGGTACATCCAGTCGGTCAGCGGCGGGCTGGGGCCGGTCGGCATCATGAAGGCGTTCAGGGAGATGGAGGGGTTTGGCCTGTCGCGCGGGGTGCCCAAGCTGGGCAACATCCAGTCCTCCGGCTGCGACCCGATGGTGCGCTCGTTCAACGCGGGCCAGGAGGAGGCATCCCCTATCCTGAACCCGAAGACGCGCATCCCCACCGTCGCCACCGACGTGCCGGGCATCGCCTACCAGTTGCTCCGCCACGAGGTGCTGGATAACGGCGGCGCGTTTGAGTCCGTCAGCGACCAGGACGCCTACCGGGCCTTGAAAACCGTCGCCCAGTTGGAAGGCATATCGGTAGAGCCGGCCACCGCGCTGGCCTTTGCCGGGCTGTTCCAGTTGGTGCGCCAGCGGGCGATCAAGCCCGACGAGGTGGTGGTCGTCAACTGCACCGGGCACACCTTCCCGGTCGAGAAGCACATCCTGGGCAGCGACCTGGGTCGCGCGGTCGACGTCACCCCCGCCGCCCGCCAAGACATCCCCCACGAGGGCCTGCTGACCGCCCTGGAGATGGTCGACGCGGACATCAGCCAGGTCGTCGTCATCGAGGATGACCCCGGCGCGTCCCTGTTGATGACCCGCATCCTGCACGCGTACGGCGTCCCCGACGTGTTCCAGGCCCCCGATGGCCGGTCGGGGATCAACCTGGTGCGCAGCATGCAGCCCGACTTGGTCGTGCTCGACTTAATGATGCCCGGTGTGGACGGCTTCGACGTGCTCGACGAGCTGAAAGAAGACAAGGCGCTGCGGGCGGTGCCCGTCATCGTGGTCACCGCCAAAGACCTGACCCTCGACGAGCGCCAGCGCCTGAGCGGCCAGGTGGAGACCCTGCTGCAAAAAGGTTCGTTCATGGACGATGGCGTCCTGGAAAGCCTGCTAGAGAAGCTGGGATGATTCCACCGCTAACGCCTCGAACGTCGGTCGCCGAGATGGAGATCTGAGGGCCAGCCGGTGAGCCAGAACAAGCCGCAAAAGGGCCTGATGGCCGCCTTGCTCACCCCCTTCTTCATGGGGATGGCCCCTGTGTTTGGCAAGCTCGCCCTCCACACGGGCTTCGACCCCTACACGCTGGCCGCGATCAGGACCTGCCTCGCCGCGCTGGCCCTGTGGACTGTCTACCTGCTCTTTTTCCGCCGCTATACCTTCATCTTCACCGCCGGGCTGCTCGGCACGGTCGTGGTAGGCATGGTCAACGGGTTAGGCTCGCTGCTCTACTACAACGGCCTGTACTACCTCGACAACGCCTCGCTCGCCCAGTTGCTCAACATGCTCTACGTGATCTTCGCCATGCTGCTGACGCGCATCTACGGGCAGCGAATCTCGCCGCTGAGCATCGTGCGCGCCGCGCTGGCCCTGCTGGCCGTCTACCTGCTGGTCGGCTTGGGCGCGGTGGGCGGGGGAGTTCGCTGGCTGGGGATCAGCCTGATGCTGGGCAGCGCGTTCATGTACGCCTTGCACGTCGTGTTGAGCCAGCGCGTGATGTTCGAGATGCCCGCCCCGACCATGACCCTCTACGCCCTGACCTGGATGGGCCTGACCGTGCTCATCGCCCGCCTGATCCTCGGCGAAAGCATGGTCGTGACCTCCTGGCTGCCGGATGTTGCTCAGGGGTGGTGGTTCGTCCTGGGCCTGACGGCGGTGACCGCGCTCTCCAGGGTGACGCTCTTCGCCGGGGTGCGCCACCTCGGCACCGTGCAGACCATCCTGTTGAATGTGGCCGAGTTGGGTGTGACGCTGTTGGTGGCCTTCTTCTGGCTGGGCGAGCGCATGTCGGGGGCGCAGTGGGTTGGTCGCCAGGATGAGCGCCCCGGCTAGGACGTGTTATACACTTTTCGCCCTCATTCTGAACCTCTGGCTGCGGTTCTCCCTTCTCCCTGAGGGAGAAGGGCCGGGGATGAGGGCCTTATGGCGGCAGTCCGCTGCTGGGCGCGCCGCATAAAGCTCACCACAGCCTCTAGCCGCCTACGGCCCCGTTGGCAGCGTGAACGTGAAGGTCGATCCCTCGCCCACGGCGCTCTCTACCCAGATTTTCCGCCCGTATATCTCCAGAATCTCTTTGCAGACCGCCAGCCCCAGCCCGATCCCGCCGAAGTGGCGCGCCATCCCCCCGTCGTACTGGAAAAACCGCTCGAAAATGCGCTCGTGCGCCTCAGGGGGAATGCCGATCCCTGTGTCGCTCACCGAGATGTGAACCTCCTTGCCGGACTCCCCCAGCCCCGCGTGGATCGTCACTTGGCCCTTGTCGGGCGTGAACTTCAGCGCGTTAGACAGCAGGTTATCCATCACCCGGAACACCGCCAGCGGGTTCGTCCAGACGGTGGGCAGCTTCGGCTCGATCTCCAGGCAGAGTTGAATGGCGTTTTTCTCGGCCTGCTCGCGATACTGTCCCAGGCTTCCCGCGAGCAGCGGCCCCAGCTCGATCTGCTGCATCGACGGCGGCGGGTCGTCGTACATGGATTGCAGGGTGACGATGTTGTCCATCAGCCAGGTCAGCCGGTCTGCCTGTTGGGACATGATGTCCAGGAACTCCCGCTGTGTCGCGGTCAGCGGGTCAGCCCCTTCCAGCATCAGGTCGACGTATCCCACCATGATTTGCAGCGGCGTGCGGATTTCGTGTGAGATGTTCTGGATCATCTCCGTCTTAAGCCGGTCGTTCAGGTGGATTTGCTGGTACATCCTGGCGTTATGGATGGCGATTGCGGCGAAGTCGGCGATCGCCCCCAGCAGTTGCTCGTCCTGCTCGCAGAATTCCCGGCCAATCTCCCGGTGCACGGCGGAGAGCACGCCGAACGTCGTGCCGCCGTGGCTGAGCGGCAGGTAAAGCACCGCCTCGACCAGGTAGCCGGTCTTGACCTTGATCGGGTGGTCCTCCGTGCCCCGGTTGTCCCGGAGCGGCTTGCCGGTGCGGATCACCTTGCCCGCCTTTGAATCGACCACCGGCAGCCGCATGTGTCTGATCGCGCTTTCTTCTACGCCGTATTCCGCTTCGAGGAACAGCTCGTTGGAGCGGTCGTCCACCAGCCAGATGACCGCTTCGCGCGCGGTGGTCAGCAAGATCGTCATCTCCAACGCCTGGTTCAGCACCTCGTTCAGGTCGAGCTGCGAGGTGATCGCCTTTGCCATCTGTTTCAAGGCGTCGACCAGCTTGACTTTGGGGGACGGTGTGCCATTGGCCGGGAGCTGGACGGTTTGGTGCGGCGACCTGGCCTCTTGGGGCGGCGTGGCGCTCAGCAGGTTCATCGACAGCCTGCCCAGGATCAGTGCATCCCCCTCGGCGATTGTGTAGAGCGTCTCCGCCCTGAGCGACTTGCCGTTGAGTTGGGTGCCATTCGTGCTCCCCAGGTCTATTATACCGATCGCGTCCTCGGTGGCGCGCAGCATGGCGTGCCGCCGCGATACGCCGCGTTCCCGGCCCTGATAAGGGCTGAGGTCGAAGGTGTCTGGGGCGGCGACGGCCCCCAGACAGATTTCGTCGGTCAGCTCCACGTCGAACCCCGCCGTTGGATCATTTTCCAGCTCGAAATGCAGGGTCCAGGCGGGCCGTTTCCTCCGCCTGGATGCGAGGATTTGATCGGGGTCGATGTGCGAGTCGTCGCTCGTCTGACGCATTCTGATTACCGGCTGAGTGCTCATCTTTGTCTTCCAACACTGTTTGGCCTGGTTGTCCAGGCCGGATCGAACGGCGGCCTGCGTCTTTAACGTAACACCTCTCATAACAGAATAGCCTGAGCCATGCCGGACGGGTATGGGGAGGTTTACCCATATCTCTGAATGTGTGTAGTGCGGGGTGGATTTCTCCGCCGCAGGCGGAGCCAGAGCAGCGCTCTGGTAGTGCCTGGAAGGCACTTTTTACTGCATTGCCAGAATGCCCACCAGCTTGTGCTGGTGGGATGAATGGCTTAAGCATCCGAAGGATGCGCCACA
>JARRJX010000082.1:0-7021 GCA_037388645.1 Chloroflexota bacterium | reverse complement strand
CACGGCGGCGATGGATGGCCCATGCGGCAGGATGACCAGTCCGGCTTTCACCAGGGATGGAATCAGCATCGGCCACCACGAGAGCAGGTAGGACAGGATGGCGAAGCTGATGAACGGATAGCGTTTGACAATGCCAGACATGATAAGATTTCCCCCCTCGCAATGCAGGGCGCATTGCATGGCTAACCGGGGTGCACGTGAGGCAGGTGTGGAGAGTAGGTTGTGTGTGGGGATGTGTCCCGGTGCGAACGAGATAGATGCTTCTCAAGGAGCGCGCACCGGGAGTGATGCCTGGAGGAGTGTGCCGCGGCTCAGTCTATCGGCACAGACAAATAGTGTGGTTCCTTAAGACTTGGATATAATAAGTCTAAATTATCCATAATGTCAAGCTATGTGAAAGAAATTACAGGCTGCACTTGGGGGAATTGAAAAGGGGCGAGTGTTATCTCGCCCCTGAGTAGTCCGTGGATAGTATCCCTTACCCGATCGTGTTGATCGGGATCACGTTGTCGCGCTGCTCGAAGTTGATCACGCTCACCCGCGCGGCCACCTCCTGCGCGATCTGGATCAGCGCCTGGGCGGCTTCCGAGTCAGGCGCGACGACCACGATCGGCTGCCCGGCGTCCCCGCCGATCCGCACCTGCGGGTCGAGCGGCACGCTGCCCAGGAAGGGCACCCCGGCAGCAGTAGCCAATGCCTGCCCGCCGCCCGTGCCGAAGACCTCCCCGCTCATGTTCTCCACCACCCCGATGATCGGGACGTTCACCTGCTCGAACATCGCCAGCCCGCGCAGCGCGTCGTCGGCGGCCACCTGCTGCGGCTGGGTGACGATGATCGCGCCCGTCAGCGGCACCGACTGCGCCAGCGAGAGCTGCGCGTCGCTCGTGCCGGGTGGCAGGTCGACCACCAGGTAATCCAGCGTGCCCCACTCCACGTCGGTGAGCAGTTGGCGGATCGCCCCGTGCAGCATCGGCCCGCGCCAGATCAGCGCCTTGCCCGGCTCGACCAGGAATCCCATGCTCATCACCCTGACGTCGTATGCTTCCAGCGGGACGAGCTTCTCGCCGGAGAACAGCGGCCTCTCGTTGAGGCCCATCAGCAGCGGCTGGTTCGGGCCGAGGATGTCCGCGTCGAGCAGCCCGACCGCCGCGCCGCTCCGCCGCAGCGCGATCGCCAGGTTCGACGCGACCGTGCTCTTCCCCACGCCGCCCTTCCCGCTGCTCACCGCCACGATGTTTGCGATGTCCAGGTTGAGGCGGCCCCGGATGCGCCCATCCGTGGTAACCTGCGAGTCGAGCTTGATGTCCACCGCCTCGATGCCCGGCACGCGCAGGACGGCCTCCGTCGCCTCCCGCTGGATTTGGTCTTTCAGCGGGCAGGCCGGGGTGGTCAGCATGATCGTAAAGGCCGCTTTGCCGCCCTCGACTGTCAGCTCGCGGATCATGTCCAGCGTGACCAGGTCGCGGTGCAGTTCCGGCTCGATTACCGTGCCCAGTTGGGCCATGATTTGTTCTTCAAGTGGCTTTGAATCGGCCATGTGTTGTTTCTTCCTTAAGCAAAACTAATGTCTTTATTATTTATTCTATCTCCGGCGGCGACTGTTCGCTCACCGGCACCTCACCCTGCTCATGCCAGCGCAGGATGTCCGTCTTGGCCTGCAGGTAGGCGTCGATCAGCTCCTGGTCGGACCCTTTGAAGCGAGAGACCGCCTGCCGGGCGCAGAGCGTGCAGCCCTGCATGGCCCGGTAGCTGTCCGCGCTGCACGTCAGGCAGCCGTCCAGCCGGATCATCAGCAGCATGAACGCTTGCTGCTCCATGCTGGCCACCCCCTGGCCGCACACGTGATCGACCAGCTCCCGCCAGATCGGGCCCCGCAGGTCACGCAGGGAGGAGATCGCACGGGTGGGGAACAGGATATCTGCGTCTTCGTTCTGGTAGATCATGGTGTGCCTGGTCTGCCCTGGCAAAAAGACCGCCCCTGGTCGGGCGGCCTTCGAACGTGTACGGGTCGATAAGGGACAGCGGCCTCGCCCCTGGCGTGGGCTGCTGTTAACGACGGCCCTTCTTCACCGCCTTGGCCGTCTCTTTCGCCTCGCGCGCCAGCCGCTCCTGCTCGGCGCGGGTGGGGGCGATCGTCTGCCAGTAGCTCAGCGGCTTGGAGAGCCGCGCCTTGTTGTGGATGTGTTCGCTGGTGCGGTCGTAGCTGGCAAGCTCGTAATCGTGATCCATCTTGATCGCGTCAAATGGGCAGTACTCGGCGCAGTAGCCGCAGTTCATGCAGATGTCGATGTCGATGTAGAAATCTACCGGCTCCGGCACCGGGCGACCGGTTTCCGGGTCGCTGCCCCGCACGATCCAGATGCACTGCGGCGGGCACACCTTGGCGCAGATGCCACAGCTTGTGCACCAGTCGTGCCCCGGCGCGTCGGGGTGGTCGTCGTCGTTCACCACCAGGAAGGGCACGAACCGGAACCGCTCCGGGACGGCCATCTTCTCTTCCGGGTACTGGATGGTCACCAGCCCGGTCGTGTTCGGGCTTTGCCGCGCCTCGAAGCCTTCGTCGGTGGTGTAGCGCTTGATCCCCCACTTGATGTCGTCGACGTAGGTGTCGACGAAGTGCCGGATCGTGACGCCTAGCCCTTTCAGGATGCCGAGTCCGTACATACAGGTTCTCCTCGGAAAAGCCGCCTAGCGGTCTACTTCGCCCAGTACGATGTCGATGCTGCCCAGCACGGCGATCACGTCCGCCACTTTCAGCCCCAGGGACATTTGCTCCAGCGCGGTCAAATTGATGAAGCTTGGGGCGCGGATGTGGTAGCGGTATGGGTTGGCTGTGCCGGTGGAGACGCAGTAAAAGCCCAGCTCGCCTTTCGGGTTCTCGGCGTGGCCGTAATGCTCGCCTGCGGGCACCCGCACGTTGTAGGCGCGCTTGCCCGCCCAGAACTCCTGCCCCATCGTCGCCTTCAGGCGCGGGTAGACCTGCTCCAGGATTCGCAGGCTCTGCCAGATTTCGTCCAGCCGGATCATGAACCGGTCGTACAGGTCGCCGTTGTAGCGCACCGCCACGTCGAAGTCGAACTCGTCGTACAGGCTGTAGGGGTCGGCGCGGCGCAGGTCATACGGCACCCCGCTCGCCCGCAGCACCGGGCCGGTGATGCTGTAGGCCACCGCCACGTCCGGCGGCAGCACGCCCACCCCCCGGCAGCGCGAGAGCAGGATTTCGTTGTTCGAGAGGTAGTCGTCGAACTCCTGCGTGACGCGCGGCAGGCGCTCGTAGATCAGCTCCTTCAGGAACTCCATCGTGTCCAGGTGGCGCGCCCGGTCGCCCTCTTTGACCGCCGGGCCGCCGACGTAGGGCGGCAGGTCGTAGGCCACCCCACCGAAGCGCATGTAGTTGCACATCATGCGCGAGCCGGATGTCGCCTCGAACAGGTCGAGCACCAGGTCGCGCTCCGTGATCGCGTACACGGCGGGCGTCAGGAACGCCCCCAGGTCGTTCAGGAAGAAGCCGAAGTACCAGATGTGGTTGACGATCCGCGTCAGCTCCGCCATCAGGATGCGGATCAGCTCCGCCCGCTCCGGCACCTCCTGCCCCATCATCTTCTCGACCGTGATCGCGTACGCCAGGTTGTTCGACATGCTGCAAATGTAGTCCAGCCGGTCGGTGTAGGGCATGTTCATCAGCCAGGTGTTGCGCTCGCCGATCTGCTCGTGGTTGCGGTGCAGGTAGCCCATGATCGGCTCCAGCTTCGTCACCGTCTCCCCGTCGATCGTCACCGCCATCCGGAACACGCCGTGCGTGCTGGGGTGCTGTGGCCCCATGTTGACCACCAGCTGGTCGGTCCTGATCTGGTGCACGCCCACCCCGCTGCTCGTCTGGGGAGTCCCCAGCCCGGCGTAGAGCGCCGTGTCGCCCTCCGGCACAAAGCCGTCCAGCGTGAACCCCTCCGGGTACTGCACGTTCATCCCATAAGGCACGTCCATCTCGGCCCGCCGGACGTGTCCTTCAGGCCAGCGGCTCTTGAAGGGCTTTTCGTCCTGCTCGTAGAACGGCTCCTGCCAGTCTTTACGCAGCGGGTGCCCCGCGTACCCATCCCAGGTCAGGATGCGCTTGAGGTTGGGGTGCCCGGCGAACCGGATGCCCATCAGGTCCCACGCCTCGCGCTCCTGAAAGTCGACGCCCGGCCACACGCTGGTCAGCGAGGGCAGAACTGCCTCCTCGCGCGCGGTGCGCGCCTTGAAAGTGAGAGCCGGGCCGCCGGTGTGCGTATTGTAGGCGTGATACACCACCTCGAAGAACCCGTCGTCCAGGTAATCCACGTAGCTCAGGTCGGAGAGCAGGTCGTAGCCCAGGTCGTCGCGGATCGCCCGCGCCACCTCTAACAGGTGGTCGCCCGCGACCACGATCCCCTCGTATCCTTCGCGCTCGTCCGCCCCGACTGCCTCTGGGAAGCGCTCCTGGAACTCGCTCAGCACGTGCGACTGGGTTTCGCTTGTGGTCGTTTCGGTTGTCTCAGCCATTTGATCCCTGTTCTTCCCCTTGAGCGACCTCAACTGCCGTCTCGGCCACCGCTCCTTGAGCGGACGCTGTCTCCTGGGCGGCCATTGCCTGCTGCTTGATCAGCCCCGCCTGGCGCGGGTCGAACAGGTCCGGCCCCAGCACCGGGATCGGCACGCCGTCGCTCTCGCCCCGCTGGTACCATGGCACGGTGCGCACGCTCTGGCTTTCGATCTTCTTGTGCAGCGCGATGAATCCGTTGATCAACGCCTGTGGGGTGGGTGGGCAGCCGGGCACGTATACGTCGACCGGCAGGAATTTGTCGATCCCGTCCACCACGTTGTAGCCCTCCTTGAACGGCCCCCCGCCGGAGGCGCACGCCCCCATCGCGAGCACGTAGCGCGGCTCGGCCATCTGGTTGTACAGCCGCACGATCTGGGGTGCCATCTTCTTCGTCACCGTGCCGGAGACGATCATCAGGTCACACTGGCGCGGGCTGGGCCGGACCACTTCCATGCCGAACCGGGACTGGTCGTAGCGGGCCGCCGCCGTCGCGATCATCTCGATCGCGCAGCAGGCCAGCCCGAACGTCAGCGGCCACACCGAGCGGGCGCGGCTCCAGTTGTAGAGCCGGTCGAGCGTCGTGATCGCGACGTTCGAGCGCAGCTCATCCGGAACGGGATGATCCGGGTTATACAAAGAATCAACTTGTTCGGTCATCGGGTTTTCGCTGACCTCCTGATGATGTCGAGTGGCCGTTTTAGCGACAGGATGGGTGGTCTCCTGCTGGGGAGCAAAAGGTCGCAGGCAAAGTCCGGGAGGGGCTGCCGGGTGATGAAAGGGGGGAGCACCTTGGGGTTAGGTACTGGCGATCTCAATGCATTCCTCAGGTAACGGATCGGACTTTTTACCGGTTGTGGGGTTGCGGGTAAATGGTACACTGTGGGCGGTTAAAAATCAAGCATTTGCCGCCTGCCAGGCCCCCTCTCTCGCGGTGACGACTTTCACAAACTGAATTTAGTATATCGACGTCTTGCTTATTTCGCCAGAGAGTGCAGTGTTTCAGAGCAAATGCAACTCCGCAGGGGCTTGAACGATCGGTCTGGATCGGCTATAGTCCCGGTCTCAGGATGCGCATCTGGGGTAAAGGTAAGGCCATTATTATGGGGTCACTTGTTCTGGGAAAAGCCTACGCGCGCGGGCTGCGTTTCTGGTACATCAGGATGCCGCTGACATACGAGCTTCGGCGACTGCTTGCCTCGCTTTTCCCTCGTCCACGGTCTTGCCAGGTGTCCATCGGCGAATTTCAGATGGCGCTTGACCCCGGCGATCTGCTCCAGGCGAATATCCTGCTTGACGGTGTCTGGGCTTTGGCGTTTTCCCGCTGGTGGGCGTACCTCGTCAGCCGCGCCCAGGTCATCGTTGAGGCGGGTGCGCACTGCGGATACTTCTCCCTGCTCGCCCGCCAGTATGCGCCCGATCAGGCAGCGATCTACGCCTTCGAGCCAAACCCCCACATGCAGGCCCAGTTTGAGCGCAACGTGGCGCTCAACGGCTTTGAGCGGATACACCTCGTTCCCCAGGCTCTCAGCGATTGCGCTGGGACGCTGACTCTCTCCGTCCGCGACCGGATTGAGCCGGGCGCGACCAGTCGCCATCGCGCGGCGTATTTCGATCGTGTCCTGGATGTGCCCGCCATCCCCCTCGATACATTCCTCGACGGGCAGGGTATCGACCGTGTGGATGTGGTCAAGATCGATGTGGAAGGGGCGGAAGGGTCTGTGCTGGACGGGATGCGCGCCGGGTTGGAGGCCGGGCGTTATGGCGCGCTGGCGCTTGAGCTGCATCCGGCCCACCTTTCCCCTGATCAGATCGACTCGATTCTCGCCGATCTGCGCGCGGCGGGCTTTACCCTGTTCGCCATGGAGGAGGACGCTGCCCGGCGTCTGGAAGATGACGCCGGACCTGTAGAAGAGCTTGTCGCCCTGCATGCTGCCGTCCTCCCCGCGTTCAACCTGGCGGATGGCGGCTCGCGGTTGCTGCTCCCCGATGCCCTCGCTGTACAATTGGGGGGATAAGGCTGGCCGAAAGGCGGATCGGGTCAGCCTGAATCGCTGGCCGCTCCCCGGATCACCGCTTGGTGCGAAAGAGTAGGTTGAACAGGTACAGCGCGCCGAACAGAATCCACACCACCGCCGCCGACCCAAGTCCCCACAGGATCGCCGGGCCTATCCCCCCCATCTTGTAGATGTTGATACCCATGAAGATCGCCATGGCAACGCTGAGCACCGCGATGATCAGCACGCCGGTTCGCCCCGAAATCCACGGGTCACGGGGATCGACAAACGGGGATCGCTTTTTCTCTTTGCCGCTTTTTGTCATGGGGTCCTGTCCTTGCCTGCCTGAGATGAGCGTGCGTTCCACCACCCGGTTGAGCGAATCCGCTCCCCGGCCATTGAATGTCTATCCATTGGGTAGATAGGCTCCTAAGTTTACGCCTTGCGCCGGAGAACCCCAACCGGG
>JARRJX010000081.1:0-7049 GCA_037388645.1 Chloroflexota bacterium | reverse complement strand
CTGGCACCCAGAGGATGTTCGCCCCCTCGAAGTTTGGCCCTGCGCTGACACCCCAGTAGTCAAGGACCGCGTCGACCTCCACCTTCCCGTCGAGCGCTGCCTCAAGCTCGGCCTTCTGCCAGACGAAGTATTTCCCTTCTTCCCCTTCGCTGTCTGCATCCTGCGTGCTGTAGAATCCGCCCGAATCGTCCGTCATCTCCCGCGTGACGTAAGCGATTGTCTCCTCGACCACCTGCCGGTATCGAGGCTCGCCGCTGACCTGGTAGCCGTACAGGTAGGCGCGGATCAGCAGGGCGTTGTCGTAGAGCATCTTCTCAAAGTGCGGCACCAGCCATAAGCCGTCGACCGAGTAGCGGTGGAAGCCTCCTCCCAGTTGATCGTACATCCCACCCCAGGCCATCCGGTCGAGCGTGTGTCTCACCATCGCCAGGGCATGATCCCATCCATACCGCCGGTGCAGCCGCAGCAGCAGCTCCAGGGTCATGCTGGGGGGGAACTTGGGCGCATCGCTGAAGCCGCCGTTGGTTTGATCGTACTGACTGGCTATCTTTTGAAATGCGCTCTGCAAGATGTCTGGGGAGAGTTCTGTGTTTTGGTCGGCGTCCAGTTGAATGTGGCCGCTGATCGCCTTGGTGAGGTTGGCCGCGTCGCCCTCTAGCGCCACCCGGTGCGTGTGGTACAGCTCGACGATCCGCTGGAGCACCTGGAGGAACGAGGGCATCCCGTGGCGCGGTGTGTCCGGATAATAGGTCCCGCCGTAAAACGGTCGGCCATCCGGCAGCAGCCAGACCGACATCGGCCACCCCCCTCGCCCGGAGATGGCCTGAACCGCCGCCATGTAAATGCTGTCGAGGTCGGGGCGCTCCTCCCGGTCGACTTTGATACACACCAGGTTTTCGTTCATGAAGGCGGCGGTGCGCTCGTCCTCAAACGATTCGTGCGCCATGACGTGGCACCAATGGCAGGCGGAGTAGCCGATGCTCAGGAATATCGGCTTGTCTTCTGCCCTGGCCCTGGCAAGTGCTTCTTCACCCCAGGGATACCAGTCGACGGGGTTGTCCTTGTGCTGTAGGAGATAGGGACTCGTCTCACCGGCTAGCCGATTCGGCATGTAAACCGCCCAAAAACAAAACGCGCCTGGGGTCTGAAGCGCTGATCCGGACGAGTGAAGTTGGACACGATCAGCTCAGCGGGTAAGCTCAGAGGCGGCGGCCTGATCGACCAGCCAGGTCAGCGTGCCATCCACCGGCTGGACAGCCTGGGCCGGGCAGGCGCTGGGACGCCTCTCACCCTCTAGCGTCTTCGCCAGCGCGCCCGCCTTTTTCTGCCCCGCCACCAGGAAAATGATGTGGTGCGCATGGTTGATGACCGGCAGCGTCAGCGTGATGCGCTCCACTCCTAGCTGAGGGACCTGGTAGGCCAGCACCATGTTGCTCTGGTCGCTCACCGCTCTGGTGCCGGGGAAGATCGAGGCGGTGTGCCCTTCCGGGCCTAAGCCCAGCAGAATCAGGTCAAACCGGGGCCATTCTCCACGGCCAAACCTGAAATACCGCCACAGTTTGTCTTCGTAGTCGCCAATCGCGCTGCTGAGCAGGTCTTCGCCAAGCATGCGGTAGATTTGTCCGCTGGGGATGGGGACGTGGTCGAGCAGCGTCTCGCGCGCCATGCGATAGTTGCTCTGGGGATCGGACGAGGGGACACGTCGCTCGTCCCCCCAGAACACGTGAGTCGATTCCCACGGTGCCTGGGAGCGCCACGGCTCCCCGGCCAGCATCTCGTAGAGCGTGCGCGGTGTAGACCCACCGGAGAGCGCCACGCTGAACGACCCGCGTTCGGCAGCCGCCCCCTGCGCGATCTCGACCCAGCGCCGCGCAGCCTCCTGGGCAACCTGGTTCAAATCTGGAAGAACGACGATTTCGGGCACGGTTTTTTCTTCTATTTCAATCTCTGGCAGTCGATTATTCAAGAGATGCCATGACGGCAGCCCACGGATGAGGAATCAAGAGACAGCACCCACTATCTCAGCGGCACGGCTCAGTGCCCGGCTGTAGAGTGGATCATATCCAAGATCGATCTCCGTAGCCAGCGCCCGCGCGAGGGATACTGCCTGGTAGTCCAGGTTGAGTCTGAAGGGCTGGACGGCGGCGTTGTCGTGCGTGATGACGATGTTCCGCGATTCAGGGGCCAGCTCAAGCTGGGGCATCACGTACGGCGGTTCCTCCCCGGCCTGAATGAGCACCTGCCGGATTTCTCCAGAGGGCAGGCGCTCGCCCACGCTCTCGACCAGCTCGACCTTGCCACGCCAGCCCGTCTCCTTCTCCCAGCGGATGGTGTAACCACCTGTCGGGCCAGCCTGCACGCCGGTCACTTCCCAGCCCAGCCTGTCGATCAGCCAACCCACAAACAGCAGCGTCCTCGCCGAATTCCGGAAATCGCCTTCCGCCACGTAATGAACGTCGAGCGAGCGTATGGCCTTCAGGGGGCCGACCAGCTCCGGCACGTCCCACAATTCCGCCAGCGCGCGGCACCACGGCGTGAGTCGCGCCCAGTTCAAATCCCCAAGGCGGGGCAGCCCCAGCGCACCAAGCTGATGGAGTGACACCGCCGGCGGTTCAAATGTATTAGAATCGACCAGAACCAGATCGGATTCCGGCGTGAGATGATTAAACAGATGGTCGCCTGGGTCGGGAACCCCCTCCCACCAGAGATATGCAGGGATATCCGGCGCAAAAAGGGAGAGCACTTCCCCATGGACTTCATCACGCAGTGACCCGCTGACGGAAAACACGATCAGCTCGCCGCACATGAGCCGCCGTCCCCATGGGCGGCGGTACGTGGTCACCCAGGCGTCCAGCGAGTCCCCAGCATCAGGCAGCGCTCTGATCACGATCGCCCGCCCAGGCCGTTCGATGATCGCATCGACGATTCGCTGTGCGATGGCCTCGACCGGCGACTCATCCTCCGTATAGATCACCAGGTTGTGGGTGCGGGCGCGCAGCGCCATCTTGTTCGCTATCGCTTCGGCGTTCCACAGCGCATGCAGCTCCTGGCGCAGCGCCCCGATGCCGACCTTTTTCAGCGTGACTCCTGGGCCTTGCCCCGCGTGGTCATCCATCAGAGTCGTCTCCACTGGCGGCCATCCCGCGCGAGCAGCGCATCCGCCGCATCAGGCCCCCAGGTGCCTGCTTCGTATGTCTCCAGCGGA
This sequence comes from Chloroflexota bacterium, assembly GCA_037388645.1. GTDB lineage: Bacteria > Chloroflexota > Anaerolineae > Aggregatilineales > UBA3940 > JARRJX01. Next base: position 3,844 of record JARRJX010000081.1, on the reverse strand, counting down.
GGGGCCTCACTGTTCTGCCAGCCCTCGATAACGGGATCGATCAATTTCCAGGCCCACTCGATCTCGTCGTGGCGGGCAAAAAGCGTTGCGTCCCCACGCATCGCGTCAAGCAGCAGCCGCTCGTAGGCATCAGGAGAGGAGTCCGTCCCAAAGGACGCGCCGTAACTGAACTCCATCGTCACCGCGCGCTGGACAATGCCCTGGCCGGGAACCTTGGTTTCAAAGCGCAGGGCGATCCCCTCGTCGGGCTGAACCCGCAAGGTAAGCACGTTGGCCCGCATCCTCTCCTCACTGCTCGCGTCGAAGAGCATATGCGGAGGCCGCTTAAAGTTGATCGACACCTCCGTTGCTCGGGTGACCAGGCGCTTCCCGGATCGCAAGTAGAAAGGAACGCCCTGCCAGCGCCAGTTGTCGACGTACCATTTAAAGGCGGCGTAAGTGGCCGTCTGCGAATCTTCGGCAACCTTGGGCGCTTCGCAGTAGCCGGGCACGTGCTCGCCCTCGACGACCCCGGCGCTGTATTGGGCGCGCACCGTATCCTCCAGGATGTGCTGCCTGTCCATCGGGCGCATCGCCCGCAGCACTTTCACTTTTTCGTCACGGATCGCGTTTGCCTCGAACGCGATAGGCGGTTCCATTGCGATCAGCGTCAGAATCTGGAAGATGTGATTCTGGAAGATGTCGCGGACCACCCCTGCCTGATCGTAGTATCCGGCCCGGCTGCCCACGCCGACCGATTCGGCGACGCTGATCTGGACGTGGTCGACGTATCGCCGGTTCCATATCGGCTCGAAGATCGCGTTGGCAAAACGCAGCACCAGGATGTTCTGCACCGTCTCCTTGCCGAGATAGTGGTCGATCCGATACATCTGGTGTTCGCCCAGGGCGCTGTGAGCGACCTCGTTCAACGCCGTCGCCGATGCAAGGTCGTGCCCGAACGGCTTTTCGACTACGATTCGCCGCCACCCGGCCTCGCTGTCGTGAGTCATCCCTGCCTGCCCCAGGTTGGCGATGATGTCGGCGTAAAACTGAGGCGGGGCGGCCAGATAATACAACCGGTTGTCGGGGCTGTTGGTTTGTTGGGCCTGCTTTGTCAGGAACTGGTCAAGCCCTTGGTATTCTTCCGGCTGTGTAAAATGGCCGCGGACGTAGTACAGGTCGTGCGCAAAACGCTCCCAGTCCGAATCGTTTTCCACAGGGACTCGGCTGAACTCCCTGACGCCTTCCAGCATCTTCTGGCGGAAGTCATCATGGCTCCACGGGCGGCGGGCAAAACCAATAATGTTAAAGTCGGCGGGCAGTTGGCCTTCTTGAGCGAGACTGAACAGGGCGGGCACCAGCTTCCGATGGGTCAGGTCGCCGGTCGCGCCGAAGATGACGACAGAGACCGGGTCGATACGCTGCCCCACCCTCGTACCAGCCCTTAAAGGGTTTTTGAGTTTGTCCGCCATCATCAGATCATCCCCTGGCCTTCCGGTTGTCATGATCGCTCACCCTTCCAGCGATCGCCCGGCCACCCCGCCTTTGTCACCCGATGCGGATTCAGCCGGGCGATCTACCAGATAGACGAACTTAGCCGAGCAGAGCTTTCGCCCTGGCGACCACGTTGTCGACGTTGAACCCAAGTTTATCCATCACCACGCTCCCCGGAGCGGACGCCCCGAAGCGATCCAGTCCGATCACGTCTCCGCGAGTGCCCACGTATTTCCACCAGCCCTGTGTCACCCCGGCCTCAATCGCCAGCCGGGCGCTGACGCCGGGCGGCAGTACCGAGTCTTTGTATTCCTGGGACTGCTCGTCGAAAAGCTCCCAGCACGGCATTGAGACGACTCGCACGCGGAGGCCCTCGGAGCCAAGCGCGTCGGCGGCGCTCAGGGCGAGGTGCACCTCCGAGCCGGTCGCGATCAGGATGATCTGCGGGATGCCATCGGCATCGCGCAGGGTGTAAGCGCCCTGGGCCACCCCCTCAGCCGGGCCAAGCTTTGTGCGATCCAGGATCGGCAGCTTCTGGCGGCTTAACGCCATGACAGACGGTCCATCCAGGCGCAGGAGAGCCTGCCGCCAGGTCTCGGCCACCTCGGTCGCATCGGCGGGGCGGAATACCCGGACACCGGGGATGGCGCGCAGCGCTGCCAGTTGTTCCACCGGCTGGTGGGTGGGGCCGTCCTCGCCCAAGCCGATGCTGTCGTGTGTGAACACGAACACCACCCGCTTCTCCGAAAGCGACGCGAGGCGTATGGGCGGGCGCATGTAGTCCGAGAACACCAGGAAGGTGGCCGTAAACGGGATCACCCCGCCGTGATGGGCCATCCCCAGCGCGATTGACCCCATCGCGTGCTCGCGAATGCCAAACTGGAGGTTGTGGCCGCCTTTATCCCAGCCAAATTTCCCGCTCGATTTCAGCCAGGTCTTCGTGCTGGGAGCCAGGTCTGCCGAGCCGCCAACCAGGTCGGGGACGTGGTCGAAAATGCAGTTCAGCACCGTGCCCCCGGCGTTCCGGGTGGCGACGGGGCCGTCCTCCGGGGTGAAGGCGGGGATCTCCTTATCCCAGTCCTCAGGCAGCCGCCCGGCCATCATCCGCTCGAACTCGGCGGCTTTCTCCGGGTGCGCCTTGCGATAGCCGGCGAGCAGCTCGTCCCATTCGGACTCGCGCGCCGCGCCCTGGCTGACTGCCTGCCGGAAGTGGGCCAGCGCCTCGTCCGGGATGTAGAAGTCCGGCTCGGTGGGCCAGCCCAGGTTCTCTTTAGTGAGCTTCACCTCTTCAACGCCAAGCGGCTCCCCATGCGCGGCACCTGTGTTGGCCTTGTTCGGGCTGCCATACCCGATGATCGTCTTGCAGATGATCAGCGTCGGGTGCTCGGCTTCCTGCTCCCCCACCCGGATCGCCGCGTCGATCGCTTCAATGTTGTTCCCGTCGATAGGGCCGATCACCTGCCAGCCATAGGCGCTGAACCGCACCCCGACATTCTCCTGGAACGTCACGTCGGTATCCCCCTCGATGCTGATACCGTTGTCGTCGTACAGGTAGATCAGCTTGCCCAGGCGCTGCGTGCCTGCGTAGGAGGCCGCCTCCGAGGTCACGCCTTCCTCAAGGTCGCCGTCGCTCACGATGGCATACGTGTAGTGGTCGACCAGGTCGAACCCAGGCTCGTTGAACCGTTCGGCCAGGAACCGCTCGGCCATTGCCAGGCCAACTCCGTTGGCGAACCCCTGCCCCAGTGGCCCGGTCGTCACCTCGACCCCCGGCACAAGGTGGCTTTCCGGGTGTCCCGGCGTGAGGCTCCCCCACTGCCTGAACTGTTTGAGTTGTTCGAGCGGCAGGTCGTATCCCGTCAGGTGGAGCAGCGCGTAGAGCATCATCGAGCCGTGGCCTGCCGATAGGACGAAGCGGTCCCGGTTTGCCCAGTGTGGGTTATGAGGGTTATGTCTCAAGTGGCGAGTCCACAGGGTGTAGGCCATCGCTGCAGCGCCCATCGGCAAACCCGGATGGCCTGAATTCGCCTTCTGTACCGCGTCGACGGCCAGAAACCGTATGGTGTTAACACAAAGCTGATCCAGGTTTGAAGCAGACATTTTACGCTCCCGTTTGGTGTAGTTGGTCAGTATACATCGACTCAGGCACGCGTGAACCCCGCCATGCCGGGAAGTATGTGTGGCTCATCCGCCCCCACCGTCAACAGCCTTGATCAGTTGGTGGAGGCTGAAGCTGATCATATCAAAACTCAGTCGGGCCTGTTCGGCGGACAGCATCTGCTGCCCGAAGAAACGGGTATTATGATAAACGATCTCCAGGGCTGCTGTAAATAGGTCGGATGCCGGTGACAGCGTCTTAAGGTGCTGCATC
>JARRJX010000080.1:0-7968 GCA_037388645.1 Chloroflexota bacterium | reverse complement strand
CCCCAGCACATCCTGCGATTCGAAATACCCGGTGCTGAACAGGAGGTCGGGGTCGGCGCAGGAGCGGTGCTCGAACATCAGGGTGCTGAAGCCCGCGCGGGCGAGCATCTCGGCGTCGGGGACGGCGGCGAAGGTGTTGCCGGAAAGGCCGGGCAGAACGATGACCGCGACCTGTGGATATGTGTCACCCTGAGAGACCCAGCCACGCAGGAGATACCCCCCGCGTGAGGGAAACTCGACGGCTTCGGAGGGATACCCAGACTCGCCAAGGCCGACTCGCTCGCCCTGGCAGCCCACGTGCAGCAGCGCATCCGCATACCGCCCGGCGTAAAACACGTCGGACAGGACGAGCAGCACGAGCAGCGAGAGAAGGGCGAAGCCTACCAGCCTGGCGATCCGTTTGACGTTGACTCTCATCGTTGGTCTGACAATCCCGACCGGCGGGGTAGGAGGCGGCGGCTTAACCTGGCTCAGCGGGTTTTTTGTCACGCCGCTGCGCAAAGAAAGCCATCACGATGCTCAGCAGATAGAGGAGGAACAGCGGCGCGGCAACGATACCCATGTTGATCGGGTCGGGGGTGGGGGTAACGACGGCGGCAAGCACGGCGATGAGGACGATCGCAATCCGCCAGTTCTGAAACAGCATCTTGGCATTGACGATACCCGCCTTCGCCAGGACGAAGGTGATCAGCGGCATCTCAAAACTGGCCCCGACCCAGAGCAGCGCGTTGGTGACGAACTTGAGATAGTCCTCCAGGGTGGGGGTCGCGTTGATGCCCATGAAGTTGACCAGGAAGGGCACGGCGACCGGGAGCATGACCAGGTAGGCGAACGCAACCCCGGTGACGAACAGGATCACGGCAAAGGGAAACAGGAAGTAGAACAGCCTCCGCTCGGAGGGTTTCAGCCCGACCGCTGTGAACACCCACAACTGGGCGATGACGTAGGGCGAGGCAAGGATGATGCCGAGCGTGATCGATACCCGGAAGAAGATGCCAAACGGCTCGGTGACGCGGATCGCCTGGATCGCGTCCCGCCCGCCGACCGGCTCTGCCAGCAGGACGATGATCTGCCTGGTGAAGGCGGCGGCGATGAAGGCGGCGACGACAATCGACACCGCGCTTTTGATCAGCCGATCGCGCAGCTCGATGATGTGGGGCATGAGCGAGCCTGGGTTATCGAAGATCACCCCCAGGTCGCCGCCGGTATCGGCTGGGCTGGCAAGCGCGCGCCAGTTCCGGGCCAACACCACGAGAGCTGCCATCAAGCTGATGAGCAGCAGGGCGATCAGAATCAAACCTTCCGGGCTGATCGGCAGGGTATCGAACCAGGCGAGCAGTCTGTAGTACTCAGCCAGCAGGTTGTTCATCGTCTTCCTGGGACGTTTCTGGCGGCTCTTCCGATTCGGGGGCTGCCGGGGAGGGCCTGACGACGGTGCCTGCCGCCGCGTTGCGGATGCCCCAGGGGTCGGTGATAGGCTCCTCGCCTTTCGCCGCAGTCGGGTTGTCTTTGCTCAGGCTGAAGTCGGTGCGGGTGAGGTCTTCGATGTCTCGCATGGTGCGCTCTAAATCGGCCTGGGCTTCTTCGATCTCGGCCATCCGCACCAGCGTATTGGGCAGGTCACGCAGCGACCGGGTAATGGACGAAAAGTCTTTCCACCAACTGGAAGTCATGACCTTACGGAGGAAGCGGCCCGCACTCAGGGCCACTTCTCTCGACCGCTCAGGGCCGATCACCACAAAGCCCAGCAGCGCCAGTATGACAAGCTCCGGTAAACCTACACCACAGATGGTATCCACAATCGTATCCGCTAAACCGTATAACGATACTCAGGATGGCGCAGAATCGTCTTCGCCGTTTGAGAAGATGGAGATCAGGTCGGCCTGCTTGGCGGCCAGCGTGCCCAACACGCCGTTGATGAAACGAGGGGTGCTGTCGCTCCCGAAGACTTTTGCCAGCTCGACGGCTTCGTTGATGGCAACTTTCAGGGGCGTGCCCTGGCTGACCGCCAGCTCATAGATCGCCATCCTCAGGATATTCCGGTCGATGATCGCCATCTGCGACACCGGCCATTCAGGAGCGTGCCGGTGTATGAGCGAATCCAACCTCTTCTGGTGCTCCAGCACGCCCAGGACAAATTCCCGAAAGAACTGCTCGTCTCGTTTGCTAAGGTTCTCGTCGCTGATGTGGCTGCCGATCACCTCTTCGGTGGGGTGATTGGTGCAGTCAATTTCGTAAAGAGCCTGTAGGGTCATGCTGCGGGCTTTACGGCGTCCTTGCAAGGCTGCATCCCCGATACTGGTTGGCTATTTTCTGCTTTGAGAACTACGCCACCGAATAATCGACATCTTCAATATGTACGTTCACCGCCGTGACATCCATACCGACCAGCTCCTGAACGGACCTTTTGACGTTACGCTGCACTTCCTGGCTGGCTTTCCGCATATTGATCCCCGGCTCCACCACCAGGTACAGATCGACCTTGACGCTGTTATCCTCGATGTCCAGCACCACGCCGGAGCCCATCGGGCTGCCGCGAAAGAGGCGGCCAACGTCCACCGGGATCGCGCCCATGTGGGCGATCCCTTCGACCTCTGTCGCCGCGTACATCGCGATCGCGATCAAGACGCTGGGCGCGATGGTGATCGTATCTTGGGGTTCCATCTCAGGTCTCCGGTCCAATTGTCTGAAGGCGCTCAGCCCATGACCATGCCGCCGTCAACCGATAAGACATGTCCGGTGATGTACTTCGCATCATCTGAGGCGAGGAAGGCGACGGCATGGGCGATCTCGACCGGCTCGCCCCAACGGCCCATCGGGATGGTGAGCATCGAAGCGTCTTTGATCTCCTGGGGCAGGTCGGCAGTCAGGTCGGTGACGACGAAACCGGGCGCAACGGCGTTGACGGTGATATTCCGCGAGGCCACCTCACGGGCGAGCGACCTGGTGAACCCGATGATGCCCGCCTTGCTGGAACTGTAGTTAGTTTGCCCGGCATTACCGGCTATCCCGGCGACGGAGCTCATGTTGATGATCCGCCCGTACCGGCTGCGCATCATCTGCCGGACGACCGCCTTCGAGCAGTTGAACACGCTCTTCAGGTTGACGTTCAGCACCAGGTCCCAATCCGATTCGGGCATCCGCATGAGGAGCGTATCCCTGGTCGTCCCCACGTTGTTGACGAGGATGTGCACGTTGCCGAACACTTCCACGGTCTTCTCGACCATGGCGTTGGCCTGTTCGAGACTCGTGGCGTCGAGGCGGAAGGCCATCGCTTGCTGGCCGGTATGCTCGATGATGTGATTGGCCGTCTCGTTCGCCTTGTCAATCTGGATATCGGCCAGCACAACATCCGCACCGCGCTCGGCAAAGACCTCGGCGATAGCGCGCCCAATGCCCTGCGCCCCGCCCGTCACAATCGCCACTTTATCTTTCAACGTTTCCATGGATAAGCTCCTTGGCGAAAACCGGCCTGACAATATACTCTTTCCGGTTTTCACTTGAGTAGTCCCTGTGTTTCAGGTTGTGTTGAGGGAACCACTTTAAGCTGGAATCCCCAAACCTCACGCATTGCACGGATTTGGGCTGAGCGATTGTACCATCGCTCATTGTAGAGTTCAACAGGGTGGCGAGCGGCGCAGAGCGTCCCCTAGCCTGCCTCAGCCGATAGGCCCGTCACGCCGTCAGGGCCGTCGACGACAATCCGGGTGGTGCTCCGGTCGATGCGCTTGAGCAGGCCGGTCAGCACGTCTTTGCTGCCCAACTCTATAAACGTCGTCATGCCATCGTCCAGCATGGCCTGGACGCTCTCCGTCCAGCGGACTCGCGAGGTGAGCTGGTCGCCCAACTCGGCCCGTATCTCCCGCTCGGTCTGAAGCCGCTGCGCCTCGGTATTGCCGACGATCGGGATCATCGGCTGCCGGAAAGGCGTGTCTTCCAGGGCGGTGCGGAACTCATCGGCCACGTGGGCCATCAGCGGCGAGTGGGAGGCGATGCTGACAGCAAGCCGCACGACTTTCCTCGCACCGGCCTCACTTGCCATCTCCATCGCCACCGCCAGCGTTTCTTCGTCACCTGCGATCACGGTCTGCCCCGGACAGTTGTCGTTGGCAACCACCGCCACGCCCTGGGTGGCTTCGTGCGCCTGGGCACAGATTGAATCGACCGTGGCAATATCCAGGCCAAGGATCGCGGCCATGCCGCCGGGGCTGTGCTGGTCGGCTTCGGCCATAAGCTGCCCGCGCGTGCGGACGAGCTTCAACCCGGCGGGGAAATCCAGAGAACCGGCGGCGGTCAGGGCGGTCAGCTCTCCCAGGCTGTGGCCCGCGACACAGGCAGGCCGGAAGGTGTCCCCCAGCGCCGTGTAGACCGTGCGCAGCGCCGCGATTCCCGCCACGTATAAAGCGGGCTGGGCGTTGATGGTGTTGGTCAGCTCCTGCTCAGGGCCGCGAAAACACAGCTCGGAGAGCGCGAAACCGAGGATGTCGTCCGCTTCTTCAAACGTCTGCCGGGCTACCCGAAACTGTGCCGCCAGGTCGGCTCCCATACCCACTTCTTGCGATCCCTGGCCGGGGAAGATAAGCGCGGTTTTGGCTGGGTCCAGCATTCTCAATGCCCTCGAATCGATCTATTTTGTGATAAATGAGGAAATGAAAAGACCGCGCCCTGGCGAGGGTATCACGGTCTAGCACGGGTGGGGTAGACGAAGCTCTCTGCTAACCGCCAACATCAATGATCTCGCGCCCCCGGTACGTTCCACAGGCCATACACACTGTGTGGGGGAGTTTCATCTCGCCGCAGTTCTCGCACGGGACAAGAGCAGGGGGGCTGAGACGATCGTGAAGGCGTCGTCGATCCCGCCGTCCTTTGGATGTCTTTCGCTTTGGTAGTGCGCCCATTTGGTTATTCACTCCTGAAGGTCGAATTTTCCGGCACAAACACCGGCAGCGACCCACAGATTATAGCGACCAATCGGGTGGTGTCAAGGCGCTAGAAAGCGTCCAGAAACGGGCTCATGCAGCGCCGATTAACGGTTGATTCCGCCGCTGCGCGCTGCCCCAGATCGGGCTGAAAAACCGGGAAGCCGACGGCAGGCTGATTATTCCCGCCTGGACGAGATGCGCTCGATGTGCATCGGCTCGATGTCTGTTTCCAGGGTCGAGGGCTTCTCGATTTCGGTGGGCGCGCCCATGGGAACACTCGGCTGTCTCGACGACGATTCTTGCTGGACGTGAGAGATGCCGTTGCGCACCACCGTGATCGTCCGGGCAAGCGCATCTTCCAGGTCGGCGAGCACGTCCATGACGTAATTGTCCGCCTCGCTCCGGATGTTATCCGCCTCGGCGCGGCTCTGCTCGATGATGCTGGTCGCACGGGCTTTGGCGGCCTGGGTGATGCTGTCACGCTGAATGAGAGTCTCGCTCTTTTCGCGCGCCAGCTCACGAATGCGAGCCGCTTCCTCGTTTGCCTGGGCAATGATGCGGTCTCGCTCGCGCAGCACCCGTTTGGCTTTCTCGACCTCCTCAGGGATCGAGATGCGCATCTGGTCGATCAGTTCGAGCGCGTGCTGCTCATCGGTCAGGGTGAACGCAGTGAACGGAATATGACGGCCCTTGCTCAGGGTCTCCTCTAAGCGGTCTACCAGGTGTTGAATATCCAACGATCGCCTCCCCCTGTCTAGTGGAAAACGGTACCTATTAGGATAGCCGTTCTCGCCTCATGTGGCCGTAGTACTCTGGTTGGTTTGTTTCGGCCACCGCCACGCTATTATGACAACGCGGTATTAACTAATCGCGCAGCGACACCATGTCTACTGCCCCAGGTGCATCATCGCCCATTTTTTCGAATCGCACAAGTAGGGCTTTTTCGACGTGAGCGGGCACCATGCTGCTCACATCACCACCCAGCGATGCGATCTCCCTTACGGTGCTGCTGGCAAGGTGTGTATACTGCTCGCCCGTGATCAGGCAAACCACCTCGATCTCAGGTGCCAGCCGATGATTCGCTAGAGCCATACGGAATTCTAGCTCAAAATCAGAAAATACGCGCAACCCACGCACGATGACCTGTGCGCCTACCTTCTGCGCGAAATCTACTGTCAGCCCGCTGTAGATCTCAAACTTCAGGTTTGGGATGTCTTTCAGCGCGGTGCGTGTCATCTCAAGTCTTTCTTCGGCGCTGAAGAGCAGGCGCTTGAGAGGCCGGTCGTATACCGCAATGATCAGCTCGTCGAACAGGCGGGCCGCTCGCCGGGCAATATCACAGTGCCCATAATGGATCGGGTCGAACGTGGCGGGGAAGATGGCTCGCCGCACGGTTTGGGTGCCTTGTTGCTCAGTTGACATCTGCTGCGCCATCCTGCCACCGTTCGTCGATTCGCTGCGCCAGCAGCCGGTGTTCGGGGAGTGTTAGCTCTGGATCAAGCTCGAAAATCGTCTGAGCTTCCTGTTGGACGAGGTATATCAATTCTGTATCAATTAGGCTCACAAAGGGTGTCGCGCCCATAAAACCGCTCTGCTGCGTGCCCAGCAAATCGCCGGGGCCGCGCAGCTCCCAGTCGATCTGCGCCAGGCGGAAGCCGTCATTCGTCTCTTCCACGGCTTGCAGTCGGGGGTCAGTATCGAGGAACGGCCTGTCAGAGAGCAGCAGGCAGTAACCACCCGATTCTCCACGCCCGACCCGGCCACGCAACTGGTGAAGCTGCGCCAGGCCAAACCGGTTGGCGTTCTCGATCAGGACGACCGTCGCGTTGGGGACGTCGATACCGACCTCGATCACGGTCGTGCTCACCAGGATGTCGATCTCGCCCGCATAGAACCGGGACATGATATCTTCCTTCTCGTCAGAAGACATCTTGCCGTGCATCAGGCCAAGGCTCAAATCGGGAAAGACGGTGTCCTTCAGACGCTCGTACTCAGAAACCGCCGAGCGGGCTTCCAGCTTCTCGCTGTCCTCGACGAGCGGGCAGATAATGTACGCCTGATGGCCCTGCTCAAGGGTCTCGGTCGGCTGGCGTCCAAGCGGCAGCTCGTCGATGATCGTCAGGTCCAGGTCAGCGTGGATGGTCAACGCGAGCGTGCGTGGGATGGGCGTGGCCGTCATGACCAGCAGATGAGGCGTGAAATCGCCCGCTTTGTCGCGGATGGCCGCCCGCTGTAAGACGCCAAAGCGGTGCTGCTCGTCAACCACGGCCAGGCCCAGGTGGGCAAACTCGACCCCCGGCTGGATCAGCGCATGGGTGCCGACTGCGACGTGAATCTCGCCGGAGGCCAGCCCCCTGTAAACCTCGTCGCGCTCGCCCTGGCCGATCTTACCGGTCAGCAGAGCCACGTTAACCGAATCACCCACCGGGCTGTTTTGGAGCAGGGCGCACAAGCTGGTGTAATGCTGCTCGGCGAGCAGGTTGGTCGGGGCCATGATCACCGCCTGAACCCCATTCGCCACCGCGATTCCAATCGCCGCAGCGGCGACCACCGTCTTGCCGCTGCCCACGTCCCCTTGCAGCAGCCGGGTCATCGGGATGTCTTGAGCCAGGTCGTGACGTATCTCGGCAATCGCCCCCTGCTGCGCGCCCGTCAGCTCATAGGGTAACCCGGCCTCAAACGCCTCCAGCCAGCCATCCTCGACCGAGAGCGGCCTCCCGGCGCGTGACTGCCACAGGTAACGCTGGCGAAGCATGGCGTAGTGCAGGTAAAACAGCTCGTCAAAGGCAAGCCGCTGTAAAGCCGCCTCTTTGTCTGCCTGGCTGTCAGGAAAATGCGCCTGAGCAACCGCATCCCCGTAGTCCATCAGGTCGGCGTGCTCGCGCAGGCTGAGCGGGAGCGGGTCGGGGAGCCGGGGTGCCCACTCGTCGACCACATCCTTCATCAAGCGGCGCATCAGGCGGGCGCTCAGCCCCTCGGTGAGCGGATACACCGGGACGATCCGGCCCGTGTGCAGCCAGTCACGGTCAATCGGCTCCAGCTCAGG
>JARRJX010000079.1:0-7089 GCA_037388645.1 Chloroflexota bacterium | reverse complement strand
CTTGACGGTGTTGGTCGAGATGACAAGCGCCCCGGCGATCTCCTTGTTCGTCATGCCAGTGGTCAGCAGCTCCAACACCTGCATCTCACGCTCGGTCAGCTCTTGAAGCTCGACCTGCATGGTATCCGTGGCCTCGATCTCCTCGACGGTGCGCAAAAAGGCCGCCCGGTCGAAGAGCTGTTTTTCCAGGCAGGCGAAGACGGCGTACTCGTCGTAGACGTACTCGATGTCGGCGGGCCGAACCACGCCGGTCACGACGACAGTGGGGACGCCGGTCGCCCTGGTGCTGGCGAGCAGGCGGAACCCTTCGAGCTTGTCCGGCGATTCGCCGTCCCGGTCGCTGCCAACGCGGGGGAACCCGCGCGACCAAGTGTTGGAGAGGTGCAGGTCGACGACGGCCAAGTCATAACGCTCGCGGCCCAGGCAGCCGAGCGCCTCGCCAAAGCCGTTGCACAGCCGCACCTGGTAGCCGGTCTCCTCAAGCAGCTCCTCCAGGATGCCGCGCCAGCCCGCGTCGTCCTCGACGATCAGGGCGATCTTCTTCGAGGCGTCCTGGGCGGGGGTGGGACCCGCCGCCGACCTGGCTTCCGCCTCCTCCCCATCCGCCTGGCGGGCAGCAGCGACGTGGGGCGCGGCGCTGGCGAGCGCCTTCACGACGACGTCGCGAAACTCGGAGCGGGTGAACTGCTCCTTGCGCAGGCAGGTATACGCGCCGCGCTCGGTCAGCACGCTGACCGCCAGCTCGACGGTGGCGTAGCCGGTGAGCAGCAGCGAGATGCAGCCGGGGTTATAGAGGCGCAGCGCGTCGAGGATCTTCAGGCCGTCGTGGTTGCGATGGTTCTCCCGCTCCAGAGAGAGGTCGACGACCGCCAGCCGGTAGGAGGCGTCCCGAATGGCGGCGAGGGCCGCATCCAGGTCGGCCACGGCGTCGACCGCCAGCCCGACGTCGGTCAGAATCTCGGCCAGGATGTGCCGCCAGGAGGCGTCATCCTCGACGACCAGCGCCCGCGTCACCCGCTCACTCACGGTCTTCCCCCTCCCCCGGCGCGGCGTCGGAGACCGGGAACTTCAGCCGGAAGGTCGCCCCGGCCTGCCCATCGCTCTCGACCGAGATCTTCCCCCCCAGCCGGGCCATCATCGTCTTCGTCCACCACAGGCCAAAGCCCAGCTTGCCCGCCTGTCCACCCTCCTGGGCCGAGTAATTGAACTCGAAGATGCGCCCGTGCAAATCAGAGGCGATGCCGGGGCCGGTGTCGCTGACCTCGACGATCACCCACTCGCCGTGCTGGTAGCCGCGGAGCGCCACCCGGCCTGCGCCGCCCATCGCGCTGGCGGCGTTCTCCAGCAGGTTGGTGAAGATCAGGGGCAGACTGCGGATGCCCGCCATCACCGGGGGGAGGCCGTCCAGGTCATCGATCTCGACCTGCACGTCGGGGGGCAGCTCGGCGATGGCAAGCGCCTCGTGGACGCTGCTCAGCAGGTCGACGGCGACCAACTGGATCGGCTGCATCAGCGCCATGTTGTCGTGCACCACGCGCATCGCCTCGCGGGCGCTCCTGCCGATCTCGTCCAGGTTCTTGGCGAGATACGGGTCAGCCTCCAGGGTGGCGTGGCTCTTATCCTGGATGCCCTCCACCCGCACCGGGATGGTACCCATCTTGTTGTTCAACTGGTGGAGCAGGTTGGCGGCCACGTCGCCCAGGGCGGCGAAGGTCTCCGCCGCGTAACGCTGGGCCTGAACGTCCCGAATCTGCTCCTGGTGGGAGTCGTTGAGCACGGCCAGCGCGGCGTAGTCGGCCAGGATGGTCATCACCTTACGATCCCAATCGGATTCGGCGAAGCGGCCCGGCTCGGTCACCACGCCGAACACGCTGAACGCGCCGACCGGCTGGCTGGCCTCGGCGGTGGTGATGGGCAGGATCAAGGCACGCGTCCATTTCTGCGCGCGGGCCAGGTCCTGGCGGTAGAAGCGGGGGTCGTTGCGCACGTCGTTGGAGATGACCGGCTCACGCTGCACGATCACCCGCCCCACCAGGCTTTTCTGGATGGGGAGGCGGTCGTCGTGCTCGTGGCCGGGGTTGGCCGCCACCAGCGCGAGCTGGTCCCCCTCGACCAGCCAGATGGCGCTGGCCGTGGCGTTGAGCAACTCGGCGGCCAGGCCCGCCAGGTGGGTCAGCACGTCCCGGCAAGGCTCGGTAATCAGCCGCTCGGTGACACCTTTCAGGGCATCGACCAGCAGGACATCCTGGATGGCGGTCACCGCCTGGGTGGCGAGCGCCTGGAGGAGCAGGCTGTCCTCCTCGGTGAAGGCGTTGACCACCGGGCTTTCCAGGTTGAGCACGCCCTCCAGCCGCCCGCTGGCCCCGATCAGGGGGACGGCCAGCTCGGAGCGCATCTCCATGTTGCGGTCGAACGGCATGTAAATGCTGGCCCAGAACCCATCGCGCAGGTCCGGGATGCAGATCGCCTGGCGGTGGTTGGCAACCCAGGAAGTCACGCTGGTCTGGTTCAGGCTGATATCGTTCTTGTTGGGGTGCTCCAGCCCCTTGGTGACCATCGCGGCCATCCTGAGGAACTCGCCGCTGCGGTCGACCAGCCAGAAATTCCCATACTCGGCGTTAGTGACCTCAAGCGCCATTTGCAGGATGGCCTCAAGCGTCTCGTTCAGGTGGGGGCGGGAGGAGATCAGCAGGCTAGCGCGCCGCAGGCGGGCGGCTTCTTCGTCGCGGCGGAAGAGGTCACGCCGGATGCTGCTCACCTGCCGGGCGTGGTAGATCGCCATCGCCGCCTGGTTGACGAAGTTCTCCAGCAGGAACAACTCGACCTCGCTGAACACCCGGTCGTCGTGCAGGTAGACGTACAGCGCACCCACCGGGTTGTCGGCGACGATCAGCGGGAAGCACACCATGGCTTTCGCGCCCGCCGCCACTTTGATCGGGTGGATGCCCGGCGCGTTCTCCTCGTAGGAGAGGACGCGGCGGCGGAGCTGGATCGCAAGACTACCCATGCCGTCTGGCCGGGGCGCGTCATACGGGTTGGGCGGGGTGGTCTCACCGGCGGACACCCGCGTCGAGGGGTCGAACGCCCCCTGGGTGTGATCGTAGATGTAGATCACCGAGGAGGCATCGTGCACGACCTGAACGGCGCTCTCGGTGATCAGGTGCAGGGTCGCTTCGATGCTGGCAGAACTGCCCGGCTCGATCCGGTTGATCGCCGCGCCGATCTGGGTCAGGCTGGTCAAGGCACTGAGCACCCGCTCATCTGACTGTATCACATCCATCATCCACCACCATTCCTACCATACTGCCCACGGATTAGAACAAAAAGGGCATGAAGATAGTATCCCAGATTCTGCCCCATCCTGCCGGATTCCGCTGGATGTCACTGCCGGATGACCGGCGGTGAAGCAACCTATGGGTCTATCTACACACCCTGCTAAAACGAACCTTTGCCGAAAGGGCGTCCCCGGCAGCTCCTCCACAGGGTCTGTGGAAGGAGCTGCCTCTGGCCGCCCTCAGAAAGGCATCACAGGCAGCCTTCTACATATCTCTACATATCATAGTATAGCGCATACTCGTAGGGATGCGGGCGCATGCGGATCGCGTCCACTTCCTGCTTGCGCTTCCACTCGATGAAGACGTCGATCACGTCCGGGGTGAATACGTCTCCGCGCATCAGGAACTCGTGATCCGCTTCGAGGTTGTCCAACACCTCGGTCAGCGAACCAGGCACCTGCGGCACTTCGACCTCGGACTCGTACAGGTCGAGGTCCATCGGGCCGCCGGGGTCGATCTCGTTGATGATGCCGTCGACGCCCGCCATCACCATCGCGGCAAACGCCATGTAGGGGTTGGCAGTGGGGTCGGGCGAGCGGTACTCGATCCGCTTGGAACTTTCCGACGCGGAGTAAACCGGGATGCGGATGCAGGCCGAGCGGTTGCGCTGGCTGTAGGCCATCATCACCGGAGCCTCGTAGCCGGGCACCAGCCGCTTGTAGCTGTTGGTAGTCGGCGCGCACAGGGCGAGCAGCGACGGTGTGTGCTTGAGGATGCCGCCGATGTAATACAGCGCGGTCTGGCTGAGACTGGCGTAGCCATTGGGATCGAAGAACAGGTTGGAGCCACCCTTCCACAGGCTCTGGTGGGTGTGCATGCCGGAGCCGTTATCCTCGAACATCGGCTTGGGCATGAAGGTCACCGTCTTGCCCCAGGCGACCGCCGTGTTCTTGAGGATGTACTTGTACCACTGCATCTGATCGGCAGAGCGCGTCAGGGTGGTGTACTTCAGGTCGATCTCCTGCTGACCGGCGGAGGCAACCTCGCCGTGATGGACCTCGACGTCGATGCCGACGGTCATCATGCGCAGGATGGCCTCCGAGCGCCAGTCTTGCAGCTTGTCGACCGGGGGAACGCGGAAGTAGCCGCGCTTCATCTCCGGGCGATAGCCCAGGTTGGGGCCAAAGCGCTGGCTGAACCCACGGCGAGCTTCCCAGGAGCCCATGTCGCTCTCGATGGTGAAGTGCGCGCCCCGTGTCTGGTAGTCGAAGCTGACGCCGTCGAACACGAAGAACTCGGCCTCAGGCCCCCAATAGCTGACGTCGGCGATCCCTTCAGAGATCAGGAAGGCTTCGGCCTTCTGCGCGATGTAGCGCACGTCTTTGTTGTACGGCTCAAGGGTGATCGGGTCGTGGATGTTGCAGGTCAGGCTCAGGGTGGGGATGTCCAGCACCGGGTCGATCACCGCGCTGGCGGGATCGGGGAACAGGATCATGTCCGACTCGTGGATGTCCTGGAAGGCACGGATGCTGGAGCCGTCAAAGCCCAGCCCCTCCTCGAAGATTTCCTCGGTCACGTACTGGATCGGCATGCTGAAGTGGTGCCAGCGACCGAACAGGTCGGTGAACTTCACGTCCGCGATCATCAGGCCGCGGCTCTGAGCGAACTCGATCACTTCCTTGGGTGTCTGGCAAATTGTGATATCCGGGGAAATGGCCGGGAATTTGCCATTTCCTTTGAGCTGTCCACCATTTGCCAGCTCGATAAGCTCGTCAAGCGCCTTCAACTTCTTTTCTTTCTCAGACATTGCTACTCTCCTTTTTAGCTGAACGGTTCACGCGGCCCCTGATAAGGCCAGAATAAAGTCTTGTTTCAGAATAAGGACGGATTCTCTCATAAAACCGCTTTCGAGTGTGAATATCTGGCCGAGATAGGTGGCCGCGACCGGTCGACGTTCGCGGCCACCAACAGGGTGCATCACACTCACCACACGGCAGGGCGATGGTTAATCGCCGACCAGCACGCCTTCCGCCCCTTCCAGGAACTCAGGATAGGACGGGACACCGTGGTACGTCATGTCGATGCCCTCGGCTTCGACTTCCGGTGACACGCGGAGGCCGAATACCGCCTTGATGACGGTGAACATCAGATACGACACCGGGAAGACGAAAACGATCGCCGAGGCAACGCCCAGCGCCTGCACGCCAAGCTGGGCCAGGCCGCCGCCGTAGTACAGGCCGCCCTCGACCGCGAAAAGGCCAACCGACAGGGTGCCCATGATGCCGTTCATGCCGTGAACGGGGAAGGCCCCCACCGGGTCGTCGATGCGCAGGGCTTCCATCAGATCGACGCCGTAGAAGGTGATGATACCGGCGAGCACGCCGATGATCAGGGCAGAGGTCGGGGTGACGAACGCGCAGGGCGCGGTGATGGCAACCAGGCCACCCAGCGAGCCGTTGAAGGCCATGCCGACGTCCCACTTGCCGGTGTAGGCCTTGGAAAGGAAGATGGCGATGATCGCCCCGGTCGTGGCGGCGAAGTCGGTGTTGAGCACGATCAGGGCGATGGCGTTGGCGTCGGTCGCGCCCAGGGTGCTGCCAGGGTTAAAGCCAAACCAGCCCAGCCAGAGCACGAAGGTGCCGATGGCCGCCAGCGGGATGTTGTGGCCCCGTATCGGGGTGGCGTCCGCCCCAAACTCTTTGTCGAGGCGCTTGCCGAGCACCAGCGTCCCGGCCAGGCCAACCAGACCACCAACCAGGTGCACGACAGTCGATCCAGCGAAGTCCAGCATGCCCAGGTTCGCCAGCCAGCCATCGCCGCCCCAAATCCAGTGGCCGACCACCGGGTAGATGAACAGACCGACGATGAAACTATAGATTAAATCCGCGCGGAAGTCGGTGCGCTCGGCCATTAACCCGGAGGCGATGGTGGAAGCAGCGGCTGAGAAGGCAAACTGGAAGAAGAAAAATGCCAGAACCGGAATCCCCGCGTACTCGTCAGGAATGCCGCCTAAGAAGAACCAATGGGTACCAAACAGACCATTGCCGGGGCTGAACATGATGCCGAAGCCCAATGCCCAGAAGCCGATGGTGGTCATCGTGGTATCGAGGAAGTTCTCGGCCATGATGTTGGTCACGTTCTTCGAACGGACGAACCCAGCCTCAAGAAAACCAAAGCCTGCCTGCATGAAGAACACCAGGAAGCCTGCGATCAAGACCCACACGGTATTGATCGACTTTGCCAGGTCAGTAGTCGACGGCACATCGTCCTGGGCGAGCACGCTCGGCACCAGCACCATCAGGCCAATCACCAGCATGGACAGGGAAAAGTAGCGCCAAAACCGTTTCTTTCTCATCGCTCTTTCTCCTTTTGGTTGGTATGCCGTTCATTGTAGGGGGAGGCAATTCCAATCGGCCATTACCCGAATGGGTCATTTGTCTGGGCCATGGCCGGTTATAGAATGGTTGAAGGTGGGAGGAAGCGCTAACGTCTCACATTTCGACTTCTCAACCACGACCGGACGGGGCGCGTTCGACTCAACTCGCAGAATCCTACTCTCCTCGAAGGGGCCGGGGCACGGGAATAAGCCTCGGCTCCTTCACTATGGTGGGGGGAGTGAATGGCAAACCTCAAAATCCCTGACCACCACCAGAGGTGGTGGCTTCACCGGGATTTTGTCCCTGCGGGAACCGGTTTGCTTGACACTCCATCAGGGCTATCGCCCTGTGGAGCGGCATTCTTCGAATGCTTCGGCTCCGACCATTCATCCCCCATCAGAGGGCCGACCGAAGGTCGTGGGGGCTTCCTGGAAATG
>JARRJX010000078.1:0-7160 GCA_037388645.1 Chloroflexota bacterium | reverse complement strand
ATCGAACGAGAGTGATAGGACGAGCTACCACTCCGCTTCCTCGAAGTCGTCGTCCCAGTCATCTAGAGCCTCAAGGTAGTCCAGCTCCAGCGGGTTGAGCTTGACGACCTCCAGCGCGGTATGGCACTCCGGGCAGGTGATCGGGTCCCACAACTCGACCCCATCCCTGACCCAGATCACACCCAGACATTCGGGGCACCGAACTTTTTGATGGCTCTTACCCTCGCGCCCCATGCTTTCCTCTTTCCTCACAGAAGAATCACGGTGGAGGCTGAAGTAATTCGTTCCAAGTCAAACAGGAATTACTTCTACAGGGTCACGAAAGCTTCTGGCTTTTTCAGAAACTAATCGTGACCCACCTGACGCCTGTTCTGTCTCAGATTAAGCCCGATTTAGACAGTATAATACTCGAAATTCTATCTGTGACAAGCAGCACGCTCAAGTTCGCCGCCGGGCGGCCATTTCCTGGGCGAACGCCCGTATTGCCCACCCTCCCTCGGCCCAGGTGGGAAACGCCTCGAAGCGCCGTCTGGCGGCCCGCCCCATCGCCGCCAGGCGGGCCCGGTCGGCGGCCAACAGCCGGATGGCGTCCGCAAGCCCCTCGGCATCGCCCGGCGCGACCAGGAAGCCGGTCTCGCCATCTGTAACGATTTCGTGAGCCGCGCCAGTCGTGCAGGCCAGGGCCGGGAGTCCGTGGCCCATCGCTTCCAGGTAGACGATGCCAAAGCCTTCGTAGGCGGAGGGCACGGCCAGGACATCGCTCGCCGCCAGGTGCCCAGCCACCCCCGCCGAGGGCAGCGCGCCGGTCAGGGTCACCCCCGCCGCCAGGCCAAGCCGCTCGATCTGGCGGCGGATCGCCCGCGCATAGGCCGGGTCGGCCTCATCGCTGCCGATCACGGCCAGCCGCCACGACCCCGACTCAAGCCGGGCGAGGGCGTCGAGCAGGACGTGCAGGCCCTTGCGCGGGATCAGGTTGGCGACGAAGGCCAGCCGCAGCGGGCCGTCCGCATTTTCGGCCCGAACCGGCGCTCCGAAATCCAGGTGATCGGCTGCCGGGCAAGCCACCACCGAGGGTTTATCCGTCCCCACCAGCGACTCGACCACCCCGCGCGTGGTGTGGCTGTTGAAGACGTAGCCGTCCACGCTTCCCAGGTAGCGGCGCTCGACCGCGCGGTACAGGCGGTTCATCCACCCCGCGCGCGGCTCGCTGCAACGCAGGTGGTGGACGATGGAGACGATCGGATACGCCACTTCCTGGCGCAGCCGCCCGTTCAGCCAGAACAGCGAGGGGTGGTTCAATTCGTCTTGCAGGAGCAGGTCGAAGGGGGCCGCCCGCAGGCGGCGGGTGAGGGAGGGAGAGAAGTTGTCTGCCAGGTGGGCGGCATAATTCCGCCAGGGCAGCGAGACGACCGTCACCTCGTCGCCCTGCCCGCGCAGGTGTTCGACCAGCTTCCGGTCGTACAGGTAGCCGCCGGAGAGGGTATCCAGGCTGCCGTAGATCACCAGCCCCAGGTGCATGGGCTACAGCGCCGCGCGGTACGACGCCCTGGCGATCTCGTCCTCCCAGATCGTGACGACCAGCGCATCGAGCGTGTTGGCTTTGATCCGCCCCGCCAATTCGGTGCAGAAGATGCGCGAGAAGTGCTCGATGCTGGGGTTCAGGCCCGCAAAGGCCGGGAGGTCGTTCAGGGTGCGATCTCGAAAGGCGGCGACGAGCGAATCCAGGTGGGCGGTCAGGTCGACGATGTCGACCAGGAAGCCGTGCTCGTCGAGCGACTCGCCTTCCAGCGTCACCTCGACCGTGTAATGGTGCGAGTGGCGCTCGTTCTCCGCCCCCCAATCCCCGCCGACCAGGTAGTGCTGGGCGACAAAATCACGTTGAACCGTCAGGGTATACATCTCATTCGTCCCCATCGAGGATCGCCTGGTAGACCGGGCAGTCGTACTCAAGGTGCGCCTGGCAGGCGGCGGGCACGTCCGCAGGCGGCTCGACGCCGAACTCACGCAGCAGGCGGGTGACGTGGCACAGCGGCAGGCCCATCACGTTGGCGAAGCAGTGGGCGAAGCCCTCCACCGGGTGGAACCCCGCGTGCTGGATGGCGTAGGCCCCCGCCTTGTCGAAGGGGTCGCCTGTCGCCACGTAATCAGCGATCTCCCGGTCGGTGTAAGCCCGCATCCTGACCGGGCTGTCGGCCAGCGCGGTGATCGCCCGCCCATCCGCCGGGTCGAGCAGGGTGGCCGCCGTGTAGACGTGGTGACTCCGCCCGGCCAGGCGTTTCAAGGTCGCCGCCGCTTCGGCAGGGTCATCGGGCTTGCCGAGCACGTCGTCGCCGTCGACCACCACCGTGTCGCAGGCCAGAATCAACGACCCGCCGTCGGCGGACGCGGCGGCGGCTTCGGCTTTTTCCCGGCTTAGGCGGCGGGCGTAGGCATCGGGCGGCTCGCCCGCCCGGCGCTCCTCGTCCACCGCCTGGGCCTGCCCGGCGAAAGGCAGGCCGAGCAGCCGCAGCAATTCGTGGCGGCGCGGCGAGCGCGAGGCGAGGATCAGCCCACGCATGGCCTAATGATGATGGTGGTGGTCGCCCTGGTGGACGTGCCCGTGGGCCATCTCTTCCTGGCTGGCCGCCCGCAGGTCGGTGATCGTCACGTCGAAGTGCAGGCGCTCACCGGCCATCGGGTGGTTGAAGTCGATCTGGATCGTCTCGTCGTCGAACTCGGTGATCCAGGCCACGAGTTGGTTGCCGTCCTGGTCGCGCAGGGCCAGCTCCAGGCCGACCTCCGGCTTGACGTCAGACGGCAGCACCGAGCGGGCGATCTCCTCCACGTCCTCGGCGTCGTACTCCCCATAGGCGTCGGCAGGCTCAACGACGATCTGCTTCTTGTCGCCCACCGCCAGCCCTTCCAGCTCGCGCTCCAGGCCGGGGATGATGTTATCATGCCCGTGCAGGTACACCAGCGGGTCGCCGTCGCTCTCCTCCACCAGGCTGCCGTCGTCGAGCGTCAGCCGGTAATCGAACGTCACTACCACGTCCTTGGCTATCTTATCGGCGCTCATATCCCTTCTCCTCTAATCGATAAGCAGGCCGATCCAGCCCAAACGGGGACCGGCCTCATGTGGTTCACGATTAGTTTCTGAAAAAGCCAGAAACTATCCTGGCCCTGTGGAAGTAATCCTTTTTCAAAACTACTTTGAGCGAATTACTTCTATGGTCAAATGGTGTTGATACAGCCACAGGAGTATAGAGGAGTTCGCGCCCCCCATCAAAAACCCGCGCCGCAATCCGCGCCACCGCCGCCCAGCTCCGCGTGCCGGAAGCAGCTCACCAGATGGTCGTTCACCAGCCCGCCCGACTGCATCAGCGCGTAGCAGATCGTCGGCCCAACGAACTTGAAGCCGCGCGCTTTCAGGTCTTTGCTCAACGCACTCGATATCTCCGTCTGGGCCGGGATTTCCTCCAGAGTCCGCCAGCGATTCTGCACCGGCTCGCCGCCCACAAAATCCCAAATGTAACGGTCGAAGGAGCCAAGCTCGCCCTGGAGCGCCAGAAACGCCCGCGCGTTGCCCACCGCCGCCTCGATCTTCTGGCGGTTGCGCAGGATGCCTTCATTGGCGAGCAGGTCGGCCACTCTAGCCTGGTCGTAGCGAGCGACGGCTTCCGGCTCGAAGCGGTCGAAGGCAAGCCGGAAGCTCTCGCGCTTTTTGAGGATCGTCAGCCAGCTCAGCCCGGCCTGCATCCCTTCCAGGGTCAGCAACTCGAACCACTCCCGCTCGCCGTGGATCGGCACGCCCCACTCGCGGTCGTGGTAGTCGACGTACAGCGGGTGGGAATCGCCCCAGCCGCAGCGGGTTTTGTCTTCGCTCATGGGCTGACCTCCTCGATCTCGACCGGGATCGTACCACAAATACCCTGAGCGTTCAGCGGCGGCTGGCGGAAACTCGCAGAAAACCCGGCCTGTGGGTAAAGTCCCGGCATCACAAACGAGGGCCCACCATGAAACGCTCACTCACCGGAACCCTGCTCGTCGTCATGGCAGCCTCCTGCTACGCTAACCTGCCGATCCTGACCAAGCTCGCCTATCGGGCACAGGTGCCGATGCTGAGCATCCTGCAATGGCGCTTCACCTTTGCCGTGCTGCTGATCTGGCTGCTGTGGCCGCTCTGGCGGCGCTGGGTGACGCTGCGCGGGCTGTCCTTCAAACAAGTCCTGACACTGCTCGGCCTGGGCGTGTACTTCTGCATACCCGCCTTCACCTCCGTGATGGCCCTTTCCCGCGTCCCGGCCATGACCTTCACCCTGCTGGTCTACACCTATCCCACCCAGGTCGCCCTGATCTCTTTCCTGCTGGGCGAGCGCCTCCCGCTGACTTCCTGGCTGGCCGTCTTCCTGGCGACGGCGGGCTGCGCCCTGACCGTGTTGGGCGGGGCAGGAGAAGGGCTGGTGATCCGGAGCCTGGGCGACGTGCTCTGGCCGCTCGCCAACGCCCTGAGCTACGCGATCTACCTGGTGGTGGTGGGCCGCCTGGGCGAGCTGGGCACCCGCGTCTCCTCAACCGCGCTGACGATGACCGGCACGCTCCTGGCGGTCAGCGTGGTGGGCCTGACCTTTGGCGTCAGCGCGCCGACCAGCTCCCAGGGCTGGCTGCCACTGCTGGGCATGGCAACGATCGGCACCGCCATCCCCATTGCAGCGATGTTTGGCGGTGTGGGCCGCATCGGCCCCACCAACGCCTCGATCCTCGCCACCTTCGAGCCGTTGCTGACCATCACACTGGCCGCCGTCCTGCTACATGAAAAGGCAGGCATCGCCCAGCTGTGGGGCGGCGTGCTGATCCTGTCCAGCGTGGTGCTGCTCCACGCCAGTCCACTCACCCGGAGGTTCGCCGCCCGGAGACAGTCTGCCCACCTGCCGGATTGATCAAACCCGACCGCAAGCTACAATCCTGTAGGATAAACGTGAGTGCAAGGAAACACATGTGACCACTACCCCCGCCGAAGCGCCGCTTGAGGAGTATGGCGAGCGCTACTTCCAATCGTACAACTACGCCGACCGGCCCCTGGGGCGCTTCAGCATGTACTGGTTCGCCCGGCGCTATTACGCGCGGCTCGTCCGCCGGTTCGCGCCCGCCCCGGCCCAAACCGGGCGGCTGCTGGAATTAGGCACCGGCCTGGGCGACCTGCTCGGCCTGCTGAGCGCGGATTTCCGCTGCGTGGGCATCGACATCGCCCATTACGCCGCGCGACAGGCCCGCCAGGCCGCCCCCGACGCGACCACGCTGGTCGCCTCCGCCGACCGGCTGGAGGTGTTCGCCAGCGAGGCATTCGACGCGGTGGTCGCCCTGCACCTGGTCGAGCACCTGGTCGACCCGGCCCGCTGCCTGCGCGAGGTGAACCGCCTGCTGGTCGAGGGCGGGCTGTTCCTGTTCGCCACGCCCAACCCGACCTACGCGCTGCGCCCCCTGAAACACCCAGAGGTCACACCCGACGCCATCGCCAAAGACCCCACCCACATCAACGTCCAGCCGCCCGAAACCTGGCGCGGCTGGGCCGAGGAGAGCGGGTTCCGGGTGCTGCGCCTGTTCGGCGATGGGCTGTGGGATGTGCCCTATCTGCCCCTGATCCCCAAATCGATCCAATTCGCCCTGTTCGGCTTCCCCAGCCTGATCCAGGTCTTGAGCGGCCTGGCGCTGATCCCGGTGCCGCTGGGCGTCAACCTGGTCGCCATCGCCCGCAAGGAGCGTTCCCTATGAGCCGCCGCTATCCGCTGTTCTGGCTGCTGGGCGCAGGCGTGGGAGCCTGGGCCATTACCTATCTCGTCCGCCGCGCCCGCCTGCGCGCCCGGCCTGACTTTTACCAGGGCAAGGTGATCCTGCTCACCGGGGCCTCGCGCGGGATCGGGCGCGAGCTCGCGCTCCGCTTCGCCGGGCGCGGCGCGCACCTGGCCCTCGCCGCCCGCAGCGAGGATCAACTGCTCGAAGTGGCCCGCGCCTGCTCGGCGCTGAACCCCGGCGGGCGCGCTCTGGTCGTGCCCACCGACGTGACCGACGACTCCCAGCTTGAGAACCTGGTCAGCACCACCCTGGAACGCCTGGGCCGGATCGACATCCTGGTGAACAACGCCGGGATCATCCAGGGCGGCTGCTACGCCGAGGTGGGGCGCGAGTCGATCCGCCAGACGGTGGAGGTCAACCTGCTGGCCGCGATGCGCCTGACCCAGCTCGTCCTGCCTCACATGCAGGCGCGCGGCTCCGGCCACATCGTCAACCTGTCCTCCGCCTCAGAGGGGATCGCCTACCCTTATTTCGTCGCCTACAGCGCGACCAAGCACGCCCTCAAGGGGTTTTCCGACGGGCTGCGCCGCGAGCTGGCCGGGACAGGGATCACCGTGCTGCGGGTCAGCCCCGGCTATGTGAAAACCGATTTTGTGGACGTGGTGGGGAGCGCCTACCGGCGGATGGGCCTGCCGATCTGGCCGCCGGAGCGGGTGGCGCGGCGCACCGTCGACGCGATCCCCACCGGGCAGAACGAGGTGTTCGTCGGCCAGTTCGAGGCGTTCGGCGGGAAGGTGAACGCGCTCTTTCCAGGGCTGGTCGACCTGTTCTGGCGCTGGTTCCTGCCCGCCGATTTCCCCGACCTGGCCGCCCGCCAGCGCACGGAGTGAGCGTTTAAGGTTCGCCTTTAACTCAAGAGGAAGCAGCCATGAGACTACCCGACCCGGCGCGGGCGCTGATCGAATCCGGCGCGCACGCCCACCTGGTCACAATCAACCCGGACGGCAGCCCGCAGGTCACGATCATCTGGATGGGCCTGGACGGCGACGATCTGATCGCCGCCCACCTGCGGGAGAGCCAAAAAGTGAAGAACATCCGCCGGGACGGGCGGGTCGCCATCACCTTCGAGGGCCAGGGCAAAAACCCAATGGGTCTGATGGAGTACCTGATCGTCTACGGGCAGGCGACCATCACAGAGGGCGGCGCGCCGGAGCTGCTGCAAAAGCTGGCCTACACCTACATCGGCCCCGGCGTGAAGTTCCCGACGATGGACGATCCGCCGCCCGGCTACATCACCCACGTAAAGGTCGAGCGGATCGGCGGAGTCGGCCCCTGGGCGGGCTGATTGGTGTAGAACCCCAAAAACAACTTAACTCAGTCAAATTGACGAC
>JARRJX010000077.1:0-7166 GCA_037388645.1 Chloroflexota bacterium | reverse complement strand
TCCGCGTGCGGCGTTAAACACCCGATCCTGGGCGTCTGAGCGCTCCTCGTAGAGAACCACGCCGCTATCCAGAAACTGCTCCGCCACACCAACGGCGGAATCGACCAGCCCGCCGCCGTTGTCTCGCAGGTCGATGATGAAGGCGCGGGCGTTCTGTTGGCTCAGCTCGTCCAACGCCTGAGCCACCTCTTCCGGGCTGCGCTCGGTAAAGCGGGTGATGCGGATGTAGCCGATCTGTGGATCGTCTTTAACTAACTCCCACAGCGTCGAGGGGATCAGTATCTCCGCCCGCACGATGTCAAATGTGAGTATGTCCTCTCCGCGCCGAACGGTCAATACCAGCGAGTCGCCGATCTCGCCCCGGATGGCCGCCAGCACGTCGCTCATGTCTGGCGCGGTGGTGTCAACCGGAACCCCGTCTACCTCCAGGATGATGTCCCCATCCTGCACGCCCGCCTCGGCGGCGGGGTTATCGGCATAGACCCGCACGATGACGAAGTTGCCCGCCTCGTCACGCCCCAGCTCCGCGCCGATCCCGCCAAAGCGCCCGGCCAGGTTGGTGCTGTCGATCTCCGCCTCTTCTGGATCGACGAAATAGGTGTACGGCTCGGCCAGCGACGAGACCAGCCCGGCTGCCGCGCCGTGAATCTGCACCGATTCAGAAGGCAGATCGTATAGATAGTGTTCGCTCAGGATGCCGTCCACCTCGTTAATCAAATCCAGAGATATCTCTGAGGTCTGCCGAAGTGGGGAATAATCCTTGAAAAAATACCCGGCTCCGAATGCCAGGCTGAGCAGCACACCCAGCCCGGCTCCCTGGCTGAGCGCCCTGATAAACTGGCGTCGACTTTGACTCTTTTCCTCAGTTGTTACCATAATACCTGATTGCTCGGTAGCTCCAGTTTCTGATAGCGTAGCAGGATTCTAACATACGGGTACACCGGTAGCTACTGGTGGCCTCATATCTGCCTGTTGGAGGATGCTTGCAGGTTGGTTCTCACGACTGTTGAAATGGTATAATCGGCCATTAAGACTGGCGCGGCGGTCGACCTGCGATCGATGCGTCTGGCTGTCAGGGAGCGCGAGAAGGTGCGGGTAGAGGCACGTTCTTGATTTCCAGGGTTTGAACAGCATCATCCTTGATCCGGAAGAAGGATAACATGGAAACCAATGTCATCGAGCTGAAACGCCTTGATCTGCTTGAGATTGAGGGGCGAGTGGACAGCAATACTGCTTCTGCGCTGCATGAAGTGCTCAACGAGCGGATCGATCAGGGCACGTCAAATATCCTGGTCGATCTCTCCAATGTCTCGTACATGAGCAGCGCCGGTCTGCGCGAGCTGGTAACCGCTTTGAAGCGCGTGCGCAAGAACGGCGGTGATTTGCGCCTGTGTGCCCCGTCAGAGCGTGTCACCGACGTGATTGAGCTAGCCGGTCTGAACTCGCTATTTGAGATTTTCGATGACCGAACGATGGCGGTAGGTAGTTTTTGAGTTCCGGCTCCCGGCGAGAATCCATGGCCGAAACACGCCGTCTCCAGGTTCGTGGTCGGTATCAGAATATTCCAGGCATCATCGACTTCGTGAACGAAGCCGCGCTTGCCGCCGGGCTGGGTGAAGACGAGGCTTTTCACTGTCAGCTTTCGGTGGACGAGGCGTGTACGAACATCATCGAACATGCTTACGGGGCGGAGGATGCGGGGCGTATTGAGGTGGCCTGCGAGATCGAGCCTGGGATCATCACCGTGCGCATCGTGGATTATGGACAACCGTTCGATCCGGGTGCTGTGCCGGAGCCGGTGGACACCAACGAGCTGGATCAGATTGAGCCGGGCGGGATCGGCCTTCACCTGATGCGTAAGCTGATGGATGAAGTCAACTTTGAGTTTGGCGATGCCCACAACACGCTGACGATGATCAAGCGGCGGGCAGGAGCACCCCAGATCGTGGACACCCCAGAGGCGATCCAGCTTGAGCAGCGTGATGGGGTGTCGATTGTGACGCCACAAGCCAGAATGGATGCGGCGTTTGCCCCGGTGTTGGAACGAGTCTTGTTGGCCTTGATCGAGGCCGGAAGCGTCTCTCTCGTGGTTGAAATGAAGGAAGTGCCTTACATCTCAAGCCCTGGCTTAAAGGCATTGGTGACGGCGTGGCGCTCGGCGAGAGAGCACGGCGGAGACCTCCTGCTGTGTTCGCTCTCGGAGCGGGTGAGGGGCGTTTTTGAGGTGATCGGGTTCACGCGTATTTTTGAGATAGTCGAGGACTGTGCCGATGCGGTCAGCGCGCTGCGGGGACGCCAAGCCCGCGCGTGATGTGAGACGCATGCTGGCTGGTGAGTAGGGATGTCGGTTGAATAGCTCTCTGCCTCTGATACTGCTTATCATAGCCGTTATCGCCGCTCTGTTGGCTGTGGCTGCACTCTGGGCACGGCGCAGGACGGTTCAGGTACGGCTGCCTTCGCGCCTGGAGAGCATCCGCACCGTCTCGGACATGACCACAAAATACGCCTGCCGGGCACGCCTGGAGGAACAGGATATCTATCAGTGTAAGCTGGCTGTGGACGAGGCATGCTCAAATATCATTCGGCACGCCTATGGTGGTGATTCCACGGGCGTGTTCGACGTGCTTATTCGGATCGACGATGGTGTCTGCGAGATTCAGCTAACGGACTACGGGGAACCGTACGACCCCCAGGACATCCCCTCCCCGACGATAGGGAATAACATCGAGGATGCTCAGCCGGGTGGGCTGGGCCTTTATTTAATACGCTCGGTGATGGACGAAGTGCGCTATACGCCCGGCCCACAGGGCAACCGGCTGGTGATGGTCAAGCGGCGCAGCCCCGACAGCCATCCAAGTCATTGATGATGGCGGTATCCCGGCCTTCCTTGGCGGAGTAACGCAGTGTTGACAGACGGAGTTATCGCACTGGTATTTGCCGGTCTGGTGGGGGCGGCGGTTCTGTTCTGGCTGGCGGCCAGGGGGAGCAGGCGCTTCGTCCGCCAGGCATCGCTGGAGCTGACAACTCTTAACGAACTCTCACGCCAGCTACTGCGGTCGGAATTGAGCGTGGACGGTCTGTGTGAAGCGGTCTATCGCCAGGCCGGGCAGATCATCACCGCCTCATTCTTTCAGTTAGGCTTGTTCGATGGCGACACTTATCACATCAAGGTGTGGGTGCGAGAGGGGCGCTCCCTGCCACCTCAACGCTTTCCCCAGGCGGGAAATAAGGGCATCGTCGGCTGGGTTCGCCAATCGGGGCAGCCGCTGCTGGTGCGGGATTTTGAGGTAGAGCGCGACCGGCTCCCCGCCTTCCCGGAGTTCGAGAGCGATTCGCCCGCTCAATCCGGGCTGTTCATCCCCTTGATTGCCGGTACGACGACGATCGGCGTGCTGGGAATCCAGAGTCAGCGGGCAGGCGCTTTCAACGAGCGCCATCTCCGCCTGATGACGGCCCTCGCCAACCAGGCTGCCTGGGCGATCCGTAACGCGCAGTTATACGAGAAAGCGCAGTCTCGTGCCGAGAAGCTGAACCTGATCGGCCAGGCCGTCGCCAGAGTGTCTGCCATCCAACCGCTCCCCGCCCTGTTCCACCAAATAGTGACGCTCATCGAGGAGACTTTTGGCTATTACTGTGTGACCATCTTCAAATGGGAGAATAGCCGGTTGGGCCTGGGGGCGAGCACGAACGAGGCTTTCAGCCGGATCGCCGACGAGATTCCGGAAGATGGTATGGTCGGCCTGGCTGCCCGCCAGGGTCAGACGGTGCTTGCCAACAACGTCGCGGAAGACCCTCGCTATCGACGGCTGGGGGTGCTGCCCCTGACCCGCAGCGAGATCGCACTTCCCCTCAAGGTGGAAAATCGTGTGCTGGGCGTGCTGGATGTCCAGAGCGCGGAGGCCGGAGCCTTTGGCGACGAAGACCTGGGTCTGCTGGAAACGTTGGCGGCGCAGATGGCGCTGGCGGTCGAGCAGGCCCAGACCTACGCTACAGAGCGCCGCCTGGCCCAGCGGCTGGAGACGCTGGTCGAGGTGAGCCAGGCGCTGACGACCGAGCTGGAGCTGGACGACCTGTTTGAGCGGGTCGTCGAGCTGGTCGAGGAGACGTTCGGGTTCGAGCGCGTGCACATTTTCATACTCGCGGATGACAGGCTTGTGTTTCGGGCCGGGTCAGGGTCGCACAGCGTCCGCTGGCTGGTGGACGAATTGTCCTACGCGTGGGATGACCCCGGCTTGATCTCCAAGGTGGCAAACAGCGGCAAAGCCGAGCGCATCGGCGACGTGACGGCCAGCGACGAATACCAGCCTGGCCCCGGCCTGGAAGATACCCTCTCGGAGATGGTCATCCCGATCAAGATGGCCGGTAAGGTTTTTGGCATCATCGATCTCCAGAGCACGTTCCTCGATGCGTTTGCCGAAGACGACCTGGTGCTGATGCGGGCGCTCGCCGATTCTGTGGCGGTCGCCATCCGAAACGCCGCGCTGTATGCGGCTGAGCGCCGCCGTAGAGGGTTGGCCGAGACCCTCCGTGACATCACCGCCGCGCTGATCTCCGACCTGGACCTGGATCGTGTGTTGGACGACATCCTGGATGGCTTGAGCCGGGTGGTGATCCTGGACGCCGTCACCATTCTATTGTTTGAGCCGGAAGGCGACCGGTTCACGATCGCCGCTGGCGCAGGGCACCCGGAACTGGCGAGCATCGTGGGGCAGAGCGTCCCTATGGGAGAGGTAGCTTCGGGGAGCCTGCCGATGGAGGCGGCAATCAGACAGACCTACCATCGACTTATCGACGCGCCCGACACCTATTCGTGTATCACTGCGCCGCTGGAGGTGGGCGGCAGCGTGATTGGCTACCTGATCGCCGACTACCACCAGGACGACCATTACAGCGCGTTCGACCAGGAGATCGTCCTGGCCTTCGCCAACCAGGCGGCGGCGGCGATCAACAACGCCCGGCTGTTTGCCGCCCAGCAGACAGAGGCGTGGGTCACGACGGTCCTGCTGCAAGTCGCCGAGGCAGCCAACGCGCAGATCGAAGTCGAAGAAATATTGGAAACGATCGCCCGGCTGACCGCCCTGCTGGCCGGGGTAGGGCGCTGTATGATCTTACGCTGGGATGGACAGGAGGAGGGCTATTACATCGGTGCCCAGTATGGCATTCCTACCGAAAGGCCGGCAAGCCTGGAATCAACGTTCATCACCGCCCACGACTCCCCGTTCCTGGATTTGTTGGCCGTCATCGACGACCCCATTGGAGCAGGGGAGGGGCACCAACTGCCCATCCCACCTCCGTTTGCGGAGCTGCTCACCTCGTCGTCGATTCTGGGGTTTCCTCTGAAATCCAAGGGGGAGCCGGTCGGCCTGCTGGTAGTCGACGACCCCTTTAAGGGAAAGGCGCTGGATGCGCGCACACAGAAAATCCTGATCGGAATCGCCCATCAGGCGTCGACGGCGCTTGAGACAGCCAACCTCCAGGCCATCGTCGGCGAGCGGGATCGCCTTGAACAGGAACTGGACGTCGCCCGCAACATCCAGGCGAGCTTCATGCCCGACGCGCCGCCGCAGGAAGCGGGGTGGGAGATCGCCACGACGTGGCGCGCCGCCCGCCAGGTGGGCGGCGACTTCTTCGACTTCATCCCGCTGAAGGATGGCCGGTGGGGGCTGGTAATCGCCGACGTGGCGGATAAAGGGATACCGGCGGCGCTGTTCATGGCGATGTGCCGCTCGTTACTGCGGGCTGCCGCCATCAACCGGACTTCCCCCTCCGAGACGCTCGTCAGGGTGAACGAGCTGCTGTTCAGCGACACACGCAGCGACCTGTTCGTCACGGTGTTCTATGCGGTATGGGACCCGGCGGATGGTGAGATCGTGTATGCCAGCGGCGGACATAACCCGGCCTTACTGCTGCGTGCCGAGGAGACTGCTGTAGAGCGTATCGAGGAACTGAAGGCCCCCGGCATCGCGCTGGGGGTGCTCCCTGAAGTCGACATCGAAGAACGCCAGGTCGTCCTGCTGCCGGGAGACGTGCTCCTGGCGTACACCGATGGAGTAACCGAGGCCATGCAGGCCGATTACACCGAGTGGGGACTGGAGAGTCTGAAAGAAACGCTCCAGTCAGCCGCCCCGGCCTCTGCCTCGGCGCTGGCCGAGCAGGTGCTCCAGACGATAGACGAGTTTGTCGGCGACGCGCCGCAGAGCGACGACCTCACGCTCTGGCTGATCCGGCGGGTGCCAGAGGAGGTCGACCCGTAATCGCGGGCCGCCCGGTAGGGCTGGTTCTCATTGGCTGGTGGCCTGCGGCACGCCCTGCTCAAAGCCAAAACCGCGCCGTGGCACCGATACCATGTCGGGGTTGAAGTAGTTAAACGTCGCCGCCGAGATGCCTTCCATCAGGGGGAAGCTGGTTAAGACGTCCAGCCAGTCGACATCGGCCCAGAGGAACATTGTCAGAACGTAATCCCCCCCTGGGCTGAACACGATCCCGGCGTCGGCGTGGGTGTCCGTCGTCCAGCCGTGTTTGTGGGCGACCTCCACGTCGGTCGGCACGCCGGCCATGATCAACACCCCCTCGTCATTCTGAGACATGATGTCCAGCATCATCTTGCATTCGTCCTGCGTGATCTCGCCAGGATAAGCTGCAATCAGCCCGCCGCCGTCAAACTCCGCGCATTCGTAAATCATGTTGAGCAGCGAGGCCAGGTCGTCGGACGTCGTCTGCATGTACAGGTCGGCATACGTGTCAACGCAGGTTCCGGCGCGGGCCGCCTCGCGGGCGGGGGTGCTAAAGTAGTCCGGGTCTTCTTCTTCGTCATAAGGCCCGACGATGAAGGTGTTTTTCAGCCCTAGATGCTGCATGGAGTTCCTGACTATCTCCGTCCCCAGATAGGTATCGCCCAACCCGATTTCACGCATCAGCAGGTTGGCGTGCAGGTTGCTGGACAGGGTCATCGTGCCCATCAGGAGATCGTACTGGTTCCCGGCAGGTACCCAATCCAGGTAGCGGAAATACTCGACCATGATCGGGATTTTCATGGTGCTGGTGCTGGCGTAGGCCACGTCACAATTCAGGTATTCGGGGCTTCCCTGGCGGAAATCGGCTTCCAGGTCCATCTCGTCGCCGTTCTGCAAATCGATCACGTAGACCGACGCCACCCCGTCGAATTC
>JARRJX010000076.1:0-7195 GCA_037388645.1 Chloroflexota bacterium | reverse complement strand
CATGAATCTATTTACGAGGGAGTGTTGATGTGTCCGAGCAGCAGCCACAGACAAACTACATCGGGTTGGGATTGGCGATTGGCCTGGCATTTGGCGTGGTGCTGGGCCTGACAATCTTCGATAACTTCGCCGTCGGCGCGGGAAGTGGAATGGTGTTGGGGCTGGCCATCGGGTTGGCTATTCAGACTCGCTACCAGAAGGCACCACCACCCTCCGATTCTGAGTAGCGTATCTCCTCATACCATCGATTGAGGGCTTAAATAAGGAGATGGAAGTAGCTCAACAATCACCGTCGAGCAGTAACATCGGGCTGGGGATCGCGATTGGCGCGGGGCTGGGCGTAGCGCTGGGCCTCGCCATTTTCGATAACATCGCCCTGGGCATCGGGGTAGGCGTGGCGCTGGGCACTGCCATCGGCGCGGCGCTATCCCCCTCGCAGGGCCGCTAACCACTCGGCGATGCATGCCTCGTAACCCTGATTCGAGGGCGCGTACCAGCGCGCCCCCTGGAGTGAGTCGGGCAGATACTGCTGCGGAATGTAGTGGTTGGGGGTGGTCGTGCACGGGCTGGATCGGGCTTTCCATCAACTCATGTCAAAGGTGTTCCAGCCGAGCTTGTGAATCGTGCTGACGATCTGCCAATACTCTGCTTCGGTCAAATCAAATCGAGTGGGTGGATCGGTGTAGAATTCCACATAGGGGCCATCAGCCCAGGGTGGTCCCATTATCTGCCTCGCGCCCACTGCTTTGAAGGCTCTTGTCCTTTCTACGAACTCGTCATACTCCTCATCGCTCAGTCTGTTCTGCGCCTTGAAATGTTCTGTGTTCTCAGGCGAGGTGTATTCCTTCATGCTGTTCGCATGACACAGGGCAAAATCGATGAACTGGCGCTTGGCGTCGTCATCAAGATATTCGACGCCGTCCACCCTTATTTCACGAATTTGTGACCCATCCACGGCGTCACCCCCCGCGCAGGTTCTCTAACCACTCGGCGATGCGAGCCTCGTAGCCCTGGTTCGAAGGCGCGTACCAGCGCGCCCCCTGGAGCGAGTCGGGCAGATACTGCTGCGTGACGTAGGGGTTGGGGTGGTCGTGCGGGTAGACGTAGGAGGGGTGGTCGGCGCTGCGGTCGCGCGGGCTGGTGCGCAGGTGGATCGGCACCTCGGTGCTCGCCCCCTCCTCGACCGTCCGCATCGCACCGAACACCGCGCCAACGCTGTTGCTCTTCTGGGTCGTGGCGAGGTAGAGGGTCGCCAGGGCCAGGTGATACAGCCCTTCCGGCAGGCCCACCCACTCGAAGGCCGATGCGCAGGCGCTTGCCACCACGATCCCGCTGGGGTCGGCCAGCCCGATGTCCTCCCCGGCCAGGATCAGCAGCCGCCGCATGATGAAGCGCGGGTCCTCGCCCGCCTTGACCATCTTCGCCAGCCAGTAGAGCGCCGCGTCCGGGTCGGAGCCGCGCACCGATTTGATGAAGGCGCTGATCGTGTCGTAATGCTCGTCCGCGCCCTTGTCGTAGTGAATGGCCCGCTTCTGGATGCTCTCCTGCGCGACCGCCAGGTCGATGTGGATCGTGCCTTCCAGGTCGGGCGGGGTGGTGAGCACCGCCAATTCCAGCGCGTTGAGCGCGCTGCGGGCGTCCCCATCGGCGATCAGGATGATGTGGGCCATCGCTGCCGGGTCGAGGGTGATCTTCTGTGAGCCGTACCCGCGCACCGGGTCGCTGAGGGCCTGCTCGATGATCTCCTCCATGTGGGCGGGGTCGAGGGGGTACAGCTCGAAGATGCGCGAGCGGCTGATCAGGGGCCGGATGATCTCGAAGGTGGGGTTCTCGGTCGTCGCGCCGATCAGGGTGACCGTTCCCTCCTCCACATAGGGCAGCAGGGCGTCCTGCTGGGCGCGGTTCCAGCGGTGGATCTCGTCGACGAAGAGCACGGTGCGGGTGCCGTGCAGCGAGCGACGCTCCTTCGCCTGGGCGATCAGCTCGCGCAGGTCTTTGACGCCCGCCAGCACCGCGCTGAGCGTATCGAAGTGGCTGCGGGTCATCTCGGCGATGATGTTGGCGATGGTGGTTTTGCCGCTGCCGGGCGGCCCCCACAGGATAATCGAGGTGAGCCGGTCGGCCTCGACCGCGCGGCGCAGCAGCTTGCCCTCGCCGATGATGTGCTCCTGCCCGACGAACTCGGCGAAGCTGCGCGGGCGCATCCGGTAAGCCAGCGGCGCTTCCTGCTGCATCTGCTGCTGGCGGCCATATTCGAACAAATCCATAGCCGACATGCTTTGCTCCATACCAATCCCACCTGTGTCTGCTTACAGGATAGTATAGAACGTAAGTTTCGGCCACCTCGCCGGGCGGCTGGCGAGACCGCCCCGCCTGACAAACTGATCACAATCTGGGGGGGTGCGAGCGTGGGGTGGGGAGGGAGGGGGAAAGTGCGGAGGCGGCCCGATTATTTTGTGAATATTCAATATCACACTGAGGGGCCACATTTAACGCTCCGGCGCGCACCCGATCAGCAGTGGATCATCAGAGTGCGTTGTATTTTTGGCCGGAGGTCAGGTATGATCCGGACAGGCATTGCCGCCCAATCGAAACCGCTCACCCCTGTCAATTGAGTTTGGGAAAATGTCCACAAATGAGGTAAACTTTGGTGAGAATCGTCGCCGTGGGAACGCGCCCATGCCGGGCGTGCCCATGCTGGCCGCGCTCACCTTTCTGGCCCTGGCGGCGTTGATCCTGCTCTTTATGCTCATAAAACCGGTGAAAGTGCTGCCTTACCACGACCCCGTACCGGCCTACACGCTGACCGACCAGGATGGTCAGTTGGTCAGCGACGCCGACCTGCGGGGGCGGATCGTGCTATACGACTTCATCTACACAAGCTGCACGACGGTCTGCCCGGCGATGACCGGTCAGATGCTCCAGGTGCAGAACCGGTTGGCGGAGGAGGGGCAGCTGGGCAGGGACGTGACGCTGGTGACGATCACGTTTGACCCGGAGCGCGACACGCCGGAGCGGCTGCGCGAATATGCCCGCCAGGTGAACACCAGCGACGAGGGCTGGCTGTGGCTGACGGGCGACCTGCTCACGATCAAACAACTGGTGGGCGCGGAATTCGGTGTGTACTTTGAGAAAGTCCCGCTCGACCCGGCCAGCGCGGAGGCGGTCGGGCTGAGCGAAGCGGAGATCGAGGCGGGATACGACTTCGTCCACGCGAGCGTGTTCGTGCTGGCAGATGAAGAGGGCGTTATCCGGGCCGAGTATCACGAGTTGACGCTGAGCGTGGACGAGATGCTGAGGGACGTCGAGCTGCTGGTGCGCGAGAAGAACGCGCGCGGGCCGGGGAGGCTGCTGCGGCAGGCGGCCCACCTGATCAACGCGTACCCGTAAGCGGGCGGCGGGGCTGATGGCCGAGTTCCTGCGCAAGCCGTTCAACCTGGCCCTGATCGGGTTGGGGCTGCTGGTGGCGGCGATGACGGCCTTCGTGGTGTTCCAGCCGGTGCAGGTGATCCCCCGGCTGGCCTACGGCCCGGAATTCGAGCTTGAGGACCAGACCGGGAAGCCGGTCAGCGACAGGACACTGGAAGGCGGGATCGTGCTGTACGGGTTCGGCTACACGAGCGACCCGACGGTGACGATCGAGGAGACGCTGGCCGACCTGGGGGCGTTCCAGGCGGCGGTCGCGGCGGAGGATTTCCAGACCGAGGTGTCGCTGGCCCTGATCCTGTTCGACGACCAGCGCGACACGCCGGAGCGGCGGCAGGCCTTCGCCGGGCAGCACGGCCTGGACTTAAGCAACTGGCTCTTATTAGGGGGCGACGCGCGGGCGCTCAAGGACACGATCGGGATGGGCTTCGGGGTGTATTACGAGGCAGTGCCGCTGGCCGACCTGCTGGAGAACCAGGCGGATCGATTGAGCGAGCAGCCCACCTTCCCGCCCGAGCCAGGGTCGTACGGCTACCTCCAGGCGCAGCGCTACGTGCTGGTGGACGAGCGCAACTTCATCCGCGCGGAGTACAAAAGGGTGCCGCTCGACCTGGAGCTGGCGATGCGCGACATCGAGTATATCATCCGGGAGAAGAACAGCACCGGGGCGGCGCGGGCGCTCAACGAGGCGGCGCACCTGTTCCTGTGCTACCCGCAGTAGCGAATGATTGTGTGCCGAAGTGCTGACAGGCTGAACTGCTGACTGGCTGTCCTGCTATCTCAAAGAGGAGAGTGACCGATGAGCGACCAACCGGAGCCTTCCCACACCAACCCAGAGGAGGAGTTCACGCCTAAAGGGGCGCTGTTCCTGCTGGTGATTTACATCATCATCTTTGCTGCCGCCTGGGGCCTGATCTACTTCAACGACCTGCTGATGCGGAGGTGAGGGGCGATGCACATCCACCGCTACGAAAGCACCTTCCTGTGGCTGTCTGGCATGATGCTGGTGGTGTTCGCCGGGGCGATCCTCATCAGCGTATTCGGGCTGGGCGTCCAGCTCCCCACCCAGGTCGACCAGGTGGCCCCGGCGGACGTGGAGACCGAGCCGGGCTTCGACAACCCCGGCGTGCGCGAGGTCTACCCCGGCCACTACGAAGCGTACATCGTCGCGCAGACCTGGCAGTTCACCCCGGCCCGGATCGACATCCCGGCTGGCTCGGAGGTGACCTTCTTCATCACCAGCAAAGATGTCATCCACGGCTTCAAAGTGTTTGACACGAACATCAACATCATGATCATCCCCGGCCAGATATCCGAGGTGACCCACACCTTCAACGAGCCGGGCGAGTTCCAATTCTACTGCCACGAGTACTGCGGCTCGGCACACCACACCATGACCGGCGTGATCAACATCACCGGGGGGGAATAACCTTATGGCTTCTGAACTGCGCACGGCTTCGGCACCGACTACACAACGGGTCAGCACGCGCCAGGCGGTCAAGACCGTCGTCGCCTTATTCAAACTGCGCGTGGTATCCCTGCTGCTGTTGGCGGCGGTCGGAGGGGCTTTCCTGGGGGCGGGCGGGTGGCCTGCTATAGGGGCGCTGCTCACCCTGCTCATCACCGGTACGCTGGCCGCCGGGGGCGCATCGGCCATCAACCAGTACCTGGAGCGCGAATCGGACACCCGGATGCGGCGCACCCAGCGCCGCCCGCTGCCAAGCGGGCACGTCGAGCACCCGACCGCCGTGCTGCTGATCGCGGTGGCGATGGTGCTGGCCGCGGTGGTGGCGGTCGCGCCCTGGAAACCGGCGATGGCGCTCTACCTGGCGCTGGGCGCGCTGATCTACGTGGGCGTCTACACGATCTGGCTCAAGCCGCGCAGCGTGACGAACATCGTGATCGGCGGAGCGGCGGGAAGCTGCGCGGTGATGACCGGCGGGGCGGCGGTCGGGGCGGCCTCCGACCCCGGCGTGATCGCGCTGGCGCTGCTGATCTTCCTGTGGACGCCGGTGCATTTCTGGGCGCTGGCGATGTTCTACAAAGAGGACTATGAACGCGCCGGCGTGCCGATGCTGCCCGCCCGCGCACCTGCCAGGGACAGCGCGTGGTTCATCTTCATCCACGCGGTGGGCACGGCGGTGGTGGTCTTCGCGCTGGGGGCGCATTCGGCGCTGGGCTGGGTGTACCTGATCCCCGCCGGGCTGATGACGGTCTACATGCTGGTGGGCAGCGTGAAGCTGCTGCGTAACCCGACGCGCAAACAGGCGATCCGGCTGTTCATCACGTCGAACCTGTTCCTGATGGTGGTGCTGATCGCGGTGATGACCGCCGCGCTGATCCATCGGGCGATTGCTTAGCCTGTCGCAACACCCCCTGTGAGCCTCGCGGCGCATGGGGGCACAAATGAAACTCTCAGTATCCCCTTAACCAACCGTAAGAGGAAACGATGGAAGCGACATACGATTACAAACGGGAGCGCGGGCTGGCTTTCTGGTTCGTGCTGGTCGCCTTTCTGGCGCTGGCGGTCGGCGGGCTGATCGGGCTGTTCCAGGCGTTGGAGCACGCGGCGATTACCCCCGCCTTGCAGGCGCTCAACCTGTACCCGCTGCCTATCGTGGGCCGCTATTACCAGGCGCTCACCCTGCACGGCGTGCTCAACGCGCTGACCTGGACGACGTTCTTCATCAGCGGCTTCCTGATGATCACCGTCGCCCGGTCGCTGAACCGCCCGATGAAGGCGATGGCCTTGAGCTGGATCGGGTTCGTGGTGATGTTCGTGGGGGTAGGGCTGGCCGGTTGGGCGATGCTGTCGGGCAATGCGAACGTGCTCTACACCTTCTACGTGCCGATGCGGGCGCACCCGCTGCACTACATCGGGCTGACGCTGGTGGTGGTCGGCACCTGGTTCCACTCGGCGAATCACTTCCTGACCTGGGGCGCGTGGCGCAAGGAGCACCCCGGCGAGAAGACGCCGATCGGGACGGTGGCCGCGCTGACCACCTGGATCGTGTGGGACATCGCGACAGTGGGGGTGGCCGCCGAGATGCTGACGATGGTCATCCCCTGGTCGATGGGGCTGATCGAGAACACCAACCCGCTCTTGGCCCGTACCCTCTTCTGGTATTTCGGGCACCCGCTGGTGTATTTCTGGCTGCTGCCCGCCTACACCTCCTGGTACGCGATGGTGCCCAGGCAGGCGGGCGGCAAGCTGTTCTCCGACCCGCTGGCCCGGCTGGTGTTCATGCTGTTCATTTTGTTCTCGGTGCCGGTCGGCCTGCACCACCAGTACACCGACCCCGGCATCAGCTCCGCCTGGAAGGGCGTGCACGGCGCGCTGACCTACGCGGTCACCTTCCCCAGCCTGATCACGGCCTTCACGCTGATGGCCTCGCTGGAATACGCCGGGAAGCAGCGCGGAGGCAAGGGGTTGGTGCGCTGGATACTCAAGCTGCCCTGGGGCGATCCGAGCTTCACGGCGCAGGTGTTCGCGATGATCCTCTTCGCGGCAGGCGGGATCAGCGGGGTGGTCAACGCCTCGTATAACGTCAACCTGGTGGTGCACAATACCACCTGGGTGCCGGGGCACTTCCACCTGACGGTGGGCTCCGCTGCGACGCTGACCTTCATGGGGATCACCTACTGGTTCCTGCCCTACATCACCAAGCGCCGCCTGTTCAGCAAGCCGATCGCGCTGGCGCAAGGCGTGCTGTGGTTTATCGGGATGGTGATCTTCGGACGGGGCATGCACTGGGCGGGCTTGCTGGGC
>JARRJX010000075.1:946-8166 GCA_037388645.1 Chloroflexota bacterium | reverse complement strand
GCGGGAGCGGTGGGTAGGCCACCTGCCGGGGGTCGCTGAACGAATGCCCGCCTCACATAGACGGGTGCTCTCGTTTCCCACCAATCGCAGACAGATAAATTCTTTTATTCTCACTCAAGCAAGTTACTGGCTCTGGATGTATCGCCTTTACTAACCCCACATAGTCGCCGCAGGAGTGGTGACACAGGCAGCCAGTCGTCCTCCTATTTAAATATGGTTGTCGATTCGCCGCCGCTCGTAAGAAATGGATAACCAGGCTCCTGCGCCAGTGCTGCTGCGCACGAAGGAGAGCTATCGATGGACAGTAAGTCTAAAGGCATCGTCAGTTATCTGCTGCTTGCCTTCGGGATGGCCTGGATTCTATGGGAAATTCCTATTCGACTCGGCGTATCGCCTCGCGATCCGATGTTTCAGCTGGTGGCGCTGCCGGGTGGTTTTGCCCCGGCAATTGCGGCCATCATCGTGCGAAAATGGATCACCCGCGAGGGTTTTGCCGACGCCGGGCTGCGCCTGAATCTGCGGAAGTGGCCCTACTATCTGGTGGCCTGGATGCTACCGCTGCTGGTGACGCTGTTCATCGTGGTCGTGGCGGTGGTGTTGGGAATCAGCCAGCCGGATTTCTCGCTTCAGCGGGCGCTGACGTCGCTGAGGCCGGGGACGAGTGTGCCTGTGCTGCCTCCCGGCATCTGGCTCGCGATACCGATCCAGCTCCTGGTGACCTCCCTGATAGCGACGCCCATTTTATGGGGCGAGGAGTTCGGCTGGCGGAGCTATCTCCAGCTGCGACTGTTTGGCGAGCGCCCGCTCCTCGCGGCGCTGGTTACTGGCCTGATCTGGGGAGTCTGGCACTTTCCACTCATCATCCGGGGATACAACTTCCCCGACCATCCCGTTACGGGGATGTTGATCTTCCCGGTGGGCACGATCCTGCTGTCTATCATCTTTGGCTGGCTGCGCCTGCGGACAGGCAGCATCTGGGCGTCGAGCCTGGCCCACTCCGCAACCAACGTCATAGGGGCAGGGATCACCACGCTGCTGTTCATGGGCGGGGCCAACTGGATCCTTGTCAGCTACCTGGGGCCGCTCGGATGGGTCCCACTGGGCGCGTTGTCCGCCTGGATCATCCTGACCGGGCAGCTCAGGCCAGAGCCGGCGCCAGAATCGTAGCGGCTTCATTCTGGAATAGAGGTTTGCGTTGATGCTTCCACATAAATCGTTCTCCACCCTCGTGGCCGGGCTTGTGCTCGTTGCACTGGGTCTGCTCACCCAGAGTGTGATGCCCGTTTGGGGTCGTGTTGCATATCAGGCGGCGGCTGCCGGGAGCTACACCCCCGACGATTTCCATGTGAACCTGGCTGGATATTACCTCGTTGCCTGTGTGATCGTCATCCTGGGTCTGGTCGACCTGTATGCGAGTTGGCAGCGCGGTGCGACCCACGACACCTGATCGTTCGGATAAACAGGATATCCAGGCAGCCCTGTACAAGTAAGTACGGGGCTTGCCTTTTACACACTTTTTACAATCCGGCAACAGGCGGGCAACGATCCCCCGATAGAGTGTGGGTGTACTGTGACGGAAAACACGAATCGGGAAGGATGGATAACGATGAACGTGAATGCACTTATCAAACGGCCTGCAAAAGCGGCATTCGGAATCCTGGCCTGCCTGGCCGTCCTGGGAAGCTCCCTGGCGGTGCCGACCGGGGCAGCCCTGGCGGCGGACGTAGCCGCGCCGCCCGCCCAGGATGGCGACTACCCGCGCCTGAGCCTGCTGCTGGAGCGCGTCCAGCTGGCCTACGAGAGCCAGGGCTACCGGATCGACCTGGCGCACCGCTCCGCCGATCTGACGCAGGATTGGATCGACCTGCTGGCGAGCGAAGGGCACGACACAGCCGACCTCGAAGCGGCGCTGAGCGAGTTCAACCGGCTGGTTGGCGAGGCCGAAGGCTACCACGACGACGCCAGGGCAATCCTGGCAAGCCCGGCGGGTTTTGACGCGGATGGCAACGTCACCGACCGGGCGCAAGCGGTCGATACGCTGCGCTCTGCCGGGCAGGCCCTGCGCGACTCCCACCGGGACCTGGTCGACGCGACGATCACGCTGCGCCGCGCGATCCAGGACTATCGCCAGGCGCTGCGCCCCGTCGAATCGAGCCAGTGATCGCCTGATCCCACCCACACAAACAAGAGGCAGGAGTCCTGGCTGGACTCCTGCCTCTTGTTGCTTACCGTTCTATCCGCCCACCACAACTATCCGCCCAAAAAGACCGGTTGCCTCATTAAGTGGTATGGGCGGCTTCTGGGATCGTCTTATCCTTTTCCCTCTCCTCGACAGCCAAGCCCATCCGCCGGATGGTCGGCGTCGTCACAGAGAGCAGCACCACGGCATCCAGCGCTGCCCCGGCTCCGACGAACAGCCAGACGAGGTTGACGTTCAGGATGGCCCCGGCGAGGGCGCTCGACACCGGCGCGACGCCGACCGACGCGAACATCAGCAGGCTCATCACCCGTCCCATCATCTCGTCCTCGACCCAGGACTGGAGCCAGGTCATGAACTTGACGTTGACGTATCCCATCGTCGTGCCCATCGCCAGGCTGATCGCGGCGACGACGGGCGTCGAAGTGCTGACGACCAGCAGCATCAGGCCGATCCCCAGCAGCCCGACCACGCCCAGCAGCACGCTCCCGAACCATTCCGGCTTAGGTTTGGGCAGCACGCCCGCCAGGATGATGCCAAGCAGCGCCCCACCGCCGTAGGCAGACATCAGGATGCCAAACGCCGCCGCGCCTTCCGCCAGGCTACGGTCTGCCAGCACGGGCACCCCGATGTCGAAAGGGCCGATGACGAACAGGTTCATGGCGACCAGCAGGATGAACAGCCCCCGCAGGATGTCGTTTTCCCAGACGTAAGCCAGCCCGCCCTTGATCGAAGCCAGGACGTTAGGCTCTTTTTCTGCCGACTCCGAATGTTGGTGGCGCATCATCCAGAGCGTCACCAGCGACGCCAGGAAAGAAAACGCGTCCAGCCCAAAGGCGACGCCGATCCCTTCCAGGCCGGGCGTCGATGCCGTGTCCGACCCCGCCAGCACGGCGATGACGACACCGGCGATCACCGGGCCGACGAACATGCTCAGGGTCGCCACACCCTGTGTGAGGGTGTTGCCCATCTCAAGCTGGTCGTCTTCCAGCAGCGCCGGGACTATCGCACTTTCCGCGGGGAAGTAGAAGGCATCCCCCACCCCAAAGGCCAGCGCCAGCGCGTAGAGCATCCACAACTGAATGGAATCCGTCAGCACGAGCAGCGCGAACAGCGCGACCAGGACCATCCGCACCAGGTTTGAGACAAACATCACCGCGCGCGGCGAGAAGCGGTCCACGTATGCGCCGCCGATCAGCATGAACAGCGCGCGCGGGACGCTCGCCAGCGCCATGATCGTGCCGAGCGCCAGCGCGTTGCCGGTGACCTGAAGCACCAGCCAGGGCAGCGCGATGATGTAGAACTGGTCGCCCAGCAGTGAAATGCTTTCGCCGATCCACAGCAGGCGAAAGTCCCGGACGCGCAGAGGATGAACAGACTGCTGTGAAGACGGTGTGGCAGACGACATAAAAAAGACCTCCAACGGCGTCGCTGGTGCCGGGGTCAGGCGCAGTAACCCATAACCGCCGGAACCCTGATAACGTGAGACAAGGTCTGCTCAAGGGTGATCCGGCGGCGCGCCGTCGATTGCTTTGCTCGCAGCGCCGATTTTACCCCGATACGCCCCCGAACGTCGCTTCATCGTAGCTAACTGCCTATACGCTTGCCCTATCATCAAGTTGTAAGGAGACGCATCGTGCTCGCCCCCTCTTCCCTGGCGCTCTCAGTATTTGGCCCGCTCCCCTGCGCCGACTATACTTGCCTCCATGGCAGCAGCTACCGAGAGATCAAGCAAGGGGTTATCGGGTCGGCAGATCGCCAGGGCGACGCTGATCGTGATGGCCGGGTTCGTGCTCAGCAGGCTGACCGGCCTGATCCGCGAGACGATCATCGCCAGCATCTTCGGCGGGGGAGTCGCCTACGACTCGTACGTCGCCGCCTCCCGCCCCCCTGAGACGCTCTTCCTGGTCGTGGCCGGTGGGGCAATCGGCTCGGCGTTCATCCCCACCTTCGCCGACTACATCGCCCAGGGCAGGCGCGACGAGGCGTACCGGCTGACCAACACGGTCGCCAACCTGATCTTCCTGCTGATGGCGGCCATCGCCGGGCTGAGCGCCCTGTTCGCCCGCCCGATCGTGGACACGCTGCTCGTGCCCGAATTCGCCCCCCAGGCACAGGCGCTGACGGCGCACATGCTGCGCATCATGCTGATCACGCCGGTGATCTACAGCG
The DNA here is from genome assembly GCA_037388645.1 of Chloroflexota bacterium. Taxonomy (GTDB): domain Bacteria; phylum Chloroflexota; class Anaerolineae; order Aggregatilineales; family UBA3940; genus JARRJX01. Next base: position 3,797 of record JARRJX010000075.1, on the reverse strand, counting down.
TCAGCGGCCTGATGATGGGCTTCCTGAACGCGCACCAGCGATTCCTGCTGCCCGCCCTCGCCCCGCTGCTGCGCAACCTGGGGATCATCCTGGGAGCGGTGATGCTCTCCCCCTCCATGGGGGTGTTCGGGCTGGCCTGGGGGACGGTGATCGGCGCGGCGCTGCACTTCCTGATCCAGGTTCCCGGCGTGCTGGCGACCCGCTTCCCCTACCGCCTCCAGCTTGACATCCGCCACCCAGGGGTGATCGAGGTGGGCCGCCTGATGGGCCCGCGCGTGCTGGGCCTCGCCATCGTCCAGATCAACTTCTGGATCAACACGGTGCTGGCGTCGGGCATGGCGGAGGGCAGCATCGGGGCGCTGAGCCGCGCCTGGTACGTCATGCTGCTGCCCCAGGGGGTGATCGCCCAATCGGTCGCCACGGCGGTGTTCCCGACCTTCGCTGCCCAGGTCTCCGAAGGCCGAGCCAGTGCCTTGCAGCGAACGCTGGGCCAGGTCCTGCGGGCGGTCTTGTTCCTGGCGCTGCCCTCGATGGTCGGGCTGGTGATGCTGCGCCAGCCGATCGTGCGGCTGATCTACGAATACGGCGCGTTCACGGCGGAGGATGGCGCCGCCACGGCCTGGGCGCTGCTCTTCTACGCGCTCGGACTGGTCTCCCACTCGGTGGTCGAGATCGTGACGCGCGCCTTCTACGCCATGCACGACACGCGCACGCCGGTGCTGATCGGCGGCGGCGCGATGCTGCTGAACGTGGCCTTGAGCCTGCTGCTGATCCATGTGATCGGCACGCCCGACAGCCTGGTTCGCGGCCCCTTCGCCGGGCTGGCGCTGGCGAACACGCTGGCGACGACGCTCGAAGGGCTGGCGCTGCTGCTGCTAATCCGACCGCGAGTCGGCGGGCTGGACGAACCCCGGCTGGCAGCCAGCGTGGGGCGGGCCGGGGCGGCCTGCCTGGGCATGGGGATCGTGCTGTGGGCGCTCAGCCCGCTGGTTGGGATTGTGGGAGTCGCCGCCGGGACGCTGGGGACAATCGCAGCGGGCAGCGCAGCCTTCTGGGGATTGGCGTGGCTGCTGGGCAGCGAGGAGGCGCGGAGCTTCACCAGGCTGGTGCTACAGCGGATCGGCTTGCAGGGAGCCTGACGGCGCTCCCAACACTAACGGACGAACAACGGCTGGACGACAAGCTCCCACAGGAACATCAGGCCGATCCCGAACAGCACCCCGACCGTCGCCTCAGTGCGGCTATGCCCCAGCACCTCTTCGAGGTGTACGTTCTGAATGGGATGGCCCTTGAGCAGGACGGCGATGATGCGGTTGATGACGTAGGCGTGAGTGCCCGCCTGCTGGCGGATGCCTGCCGCGTCATAGACGACGATCACCGCCAGAAGGACGGCGACCGCACAGGCGGCGGAATCAAAGCCCTCTTCGATGCCAACGCCGATCGCTAACGCGCTGACCATCGCCGAGTGTGAGCTGGGCATCCCGCCCATCTGGCCCAGGTATCCCCAGTCCAATTCGCCAGTGCGCAGCAAATAGGTAAAAGGCTTCGTCGCCTGAGCGAGCGCGCCGATCAGGAACGTGATCCACAGGATGTCGTTGTGGGCAGCCTGGGTGATGAATGGGAAGGGCTGCATCGATGATTCACTCCTCGTCAGGGCTGTCAGTGGAAGGCACGCTGAGGCGCTCCACCTGTAGCTCGGCCTGATCCAGCGCCTGGTTGCAGAAGGACACCAAGCCCTGCCCCCGCTCGAACAGGGCCAGCATCTCCTCAAGCGGCACGCCGCCCGCCTCCAGGCGGCTCACGATCCCCTCCAACTCGGCCAGCGCCCCCTCAAACGACATCGATTCCTCAGCCATCTTCAGCCTTTCCACCTACTACGTCAGCATCCAGCTCACCCTCTCGAAGGGTGATATGCAGCCTATCGCCCGGCGAGACATCGGCGGCGCGGCGCAGCACCCCGCCATCCGGCCCGTAGACCAGCGCGTACCCCCGGTCGAGAACTGCGCCAGGGCTCATCGCCTGGAGGGCTTTTGCGAACCCCTCTAACCGCTCGTGGCGCAGGGCAAGCGCGTGCGAGACGGCGCGGGAAGCCCGCCCGGCCAGGCCCTCTACCCGGCCCCGGCCTTCCTCGATGGCCGCCAGCGGGGAGAGCGCCTGTAACGCCCCTGCGCCCTCGTCCACCCGCTGACGCCGCTCGCGGAGAGCCATTAGAGCGAGCGTCTCCAGCGCGCTCTGCGCCCGCTCGACCGCCACCCCTAATTCGTCGACCGTCAACGGCGTGGCAAGCTCGGCGGCGGCTGAAGGGGTCGGGGCGCGCTGGTCGGCGGCGAAATCGACGAGCGTGAAATCGATCTCGTGGCCCACGCCGGTGATGACCGGAACGGCGCTCTCGGCGACGGCCCGCACAACGCGCTCGTCGTTGAAGCACCACAAATCCTCAATCGAACCCCCACCCCGCACCAGCAGCACCAGGTCGACATCCGGCTGGAGGCTGACAGCGCGCAGGGCGGCGACGATCTGAGGGGGCGCGGCCTCACCCTGGACGGGCGTGGGGGAGAGGATCACCCGCGCCAGGGGGTAACGGCGGCGGATCACGTTCAGCACGTCCTGCAAGGCCGCCGTGCCCTCCCCGGTGACGACGCCGATGGTGCGGGGGCGCTCCGGAAGGGGGCGCTTGCGCTCCGGCGCGAACCAGCCTTCCGCCTCCAGGCGCTCCTTGAGGGCGATAAAGCGGCGGTAGAGGTCGCCCTCGCCGACAGGCAGCAGCGCCCGGCAGTAAAGCTGGTACTTCCCGCCCGCCTCGTAGACGCCGACGCTGCCCAGGGCGATCACCCGCTCGCCATCACGCGGG
>JARRJX010000075.1:0-896 GCA_037388645.1 Chloroflexota bacterium | reverse complement strand
CTGCTCGTCTTTCAAGGTGAAATAAGCGTGCCCCGACCCCGGCACGCGCAGGTTCGACACCTCGCCCTCGACCTCAAGCTCTTGCAGGCGGTAGTCCGTATCGATTAACTGGCGAACGTAACGGGTCAGCTCGCCAACCGTCCAACGTTTGACCATCATCGCCCCGATAGCTTAACATTAGCAGCCAGGAAGTCAAGAATATTGTTGGGCGGGTGGCTATGGTAGGCGACGACCGCCGCAGGTTAAAACCAGCGGCAACGGGCGACTAAAGTCGCATGTAAAATGTCCGCTGAAGTGGACTCTAAGAAGAGTCCACTAAGAGGACAACTTTACAACATGGGATCGTCCTACCATCTACACATATCACCCCTACCCTGCCCAATCAGGGAGCGTGGATGGAAAGTCGATGGTCATTTTTCAAGGGGCTGCTGGCGGCGGGCTTGAGCGTGGCGCTCGCGCTGGGAGTGGTGGAGGTGTTCCTGCGGGTGGTCTACGACCCGCTGGAGCCGCGCGACGAGCGGGCCAGCGCGCCGCCCAACTGGGAGGCATCGGCCCAGCTTTACCAGGACGACCCGCTGACCGGCTACCGGATGCGCCCGGATATGCAGCTCGACTTCGTGCGCCAATCGGATGGCGCGGCGATCCCGGTGCGGACGAACAACCTGGGGTTTCGGGACGACGAGGACTATCTGCCCGACGCCGGAGATGATACGCTGCGGGTTCTGCTGCTGGGGGATTCGCTGGTGTTCGGGGCGGGCGTGCCGTTCGAGGAGACGATTGGCGAGCGCCTGGAGGGCATATTGGCGGAGGATACCGGTCAGGTCGCGCAGGTGATGAACTGGGGCGTGCCCGGCTATGGGCAGGAGCAGGAACGGCTGCTGCTCGAAGCGCTGGGG
>JARRJX010000074.1:0-7227 GCA_037388645.1 Chloroflexota bacterium | reverse complement strand
GGCGTTTGCAGGCGCAGATCATCCAGCTCAGGGAGGTCTGACACCAGCCAGGCATAGCTCCCGCCCAGACCCGCCAGCAGAAGCAACGGAACAAGCAGCCCCCAGCATTTCTTGACTGATCGCATACTGGTTCTATTATTTTCTGGATAACGGGGATAAGCTTGGCGCTAAGCCTGCGAGCAAGCTACTTTTGGCCGATGTTGTGATACGGGTCGTGTGGGTAAGAATAGAGATAATTGTTGGAATCCACGTAGGGTTTTGCTTCTCGAAAAACGCATCCGTTCTACACTTGCCCCTCTCCTTCATTCGTTTCTGCAAGCGCTCCGCCAGTGGGCTGGGTGGTGGCAGACGGACTGCCTCTACAGCCATCTGATTCTGCTCGGCAGGCAGGGCCAACCAGCCGTGTCAGTACCGGCCTGGCGGTGGAACTATGCTGGGAGGCGACCCGGCCAGCCTCCTCCTGCTGCTAGCGGCATCTTCAGGATATCGAGCGTCCAGCGGTGGTCCGCCTGTGCTGCCGCCTGGGCAGGTGTTGCCCCAGGCTCAACGACTGGTGGCAATGCACGAAGTAGTAGTAGGCCCGACTTCACGCCGTCATGTAGCCCTTGCATGACGTGTCATGCGGAACTCGCATACCCATCGGGACGCACCTCACTTACCGCCCTAAATAACCTGCCTTATGCTCGATTTAAGCGTTCAATTACTCGTTGAAGTGATGGAAGTTCGGCATGGCCGACATGAATGCCCAGATCCTCAAAATGGCAGAACAGCAGGCGGATATCTGCCAAACATTTGGCAATGTTACCCGTATCCTGATCGTCTGGGCGCTCTATGAACGGGAGATGCGGGTAAGCGACATCGCTGAAGCTATAGGGGCATCCATGCAGAACACGTCACAGCACCTGCGCCTGATGCGCGATCGCGGCATGCTCACCTCGCAGCGCAAAGGTAACGCCGTTTACTACCGCATCGACAGACGCAGGTTGATGGAGGGCTGCGCCATTCTGTGCGGTACTATGCAGACTCCCCTGCACACCGATAAGTCCGCGGAAACCTTTCCCCGAAATGACAGTGCGAGGAAACCCATTTTAGAGGAGGAAAGCCATGACCACCCGCGTTGATCCTAACCTGATGGAGGAAATCAAGGAATACGGCGCTATCCACCCCGAAGCCTGTTTCAACTGCGGCAACTGCACGGCTCTCTGCCCACTGTCCACCAACGAACATCCTTTTCCGCGGCGCACCAGCCGCCTCATCCAGATGGGGCTAAGGGATCACCTGCTCAGCAGCACCGACCCGTGGATATGCTACTTCTGTGGAGACTGCTCGGTTACATGCCCCAGGGGAGCGGAACCGGCAGAAACGATGATGGCAACGCGGCGCTGGCTGATCGCGCAGTACGATCATACCGGCAGGGCAAAGAAGCTGTACACCTCGGAGAAGGTGGTCATGTGGGCCATCGCTCGGACGGCCCTTCTACCGCTCGTCCTGCTGCTGGCCTATCATCTGCTGACCGGTGGGCAGTACATCGACACGGGGCAGGTCGAGCTGAACACCTTCGCACCAGTGATGTGGGTGTGGGGGCTGGTGCTGCTGCACTTCGCCTACCTGGGTATGCACATCGTGCGCAACATGCGCTCGATGACGAAGCACGTACTGGGCAGCGAGGCGAGTTTGCTGCAAATCCCGTGGCGAATTTACGCGGCGGCCCTTAAGGCGTTTGCCATTCACTTCGTGACCCAGCGCCAATGGTGGTCGAAATGCGACGAGACACGCAAGGTCGAGTTCAGTCGGTGGGTCAAGCACCTGCTGTTGATGACCGGGTACGTCACGATGCTGATCCTGGTGGTGCCGATGCTGTGGTGGTTCCAGACGGATAAGCTGTATCCCCTCTACAACCCGCAGCGCTGGCTGGGTTACTACGCGACCTTCATCCTGATGTTCACATCGGTGGAGATCATTATCGGGCGCATCAGGAAGCAGGAGGAAATCCACAAGTTCTCGCATCCCAGCGACTGGATATTCCCCATTTTCCTGCTGGTCGGCTCGGTCACGGGGATAGTCGTCCACATCTTCCGCTACCTGCAGCTCCCCTGGCCGACGTATATCGCCTACACCGTGCACGTGATGGCAATGGTGGCGATGCTGGATACGGAGGTCGGCATCGGGAAGTGGACACATCTAATATACCGCCCGCTGGCAATCTCGCTGGACATGGTGAGAGCAGAAGCCCCGGAACATGTGCTCGGCCCGGTTCCTGCCGGGACGGACTGAGTGCAGCGCTGCTTCCTGAAGCAGCGAACCGACACAACGCGCCCACCTTTGATCGAGGCGGGCGCGTCACGTTGAACAAGCCGTAAGCGCAAGATTTCCCGGTGGCTATCCTGCCAGGCACAGCAGGTCTGCATTGGACGGATCGTGAACGAACTCCCAAAACACCTCGATGACCCGGTTCGCCTCACGGATGATTTTCTGCACCATGTAGATCTGGCGATGTAGGTCGAATCCAGCCACCGGCACCTCGACGACGCTGCCCTGCTTCAGCGCCCAGGCCACCGCGAGCCGCGATACAAACGATATGCCAAACCCGGCCTCGACCGTCCTGACGATGGCCTCGGCGCTGCCCAGTTCCATGAAAAGACGCATATCGTCGAGGGTGATGTCGTGCTTTCCCAGCTCCGCCAGCATCACCCGCCGGGTGCCGGAGGTCGATTCGCGGATCAGAAATGGCTGCTCCAGCAATTCGGAGGGATCGATCGCATCCCGCGACGCCCAGGCATGACCGGCAGGCACAATCAGGACAATATGATCAACGAAAAACTCCTGGTACTCCAGGTCAGCGCCGCACACCTCATAGCTCACTACACCGAGATCGGCTTTAGCTTCGAGAAGCCGGGGAATGACATATTCCGGTGTGCACCTCAGGATGGATGTCCATACGCCCGGATGTTCTCGGCAGAATCGCGCCGCGAACTGGGGAAGGATGTATTTGCCCGCCGTTGTACTGCACGCGATGCGAATCTGCCCGACCACCTCGTCGTGAAGCGACTCCATCATCTGCTTGATCTCGCACGTCTGGCAGAGCAATTTGCGGGCGCGCGGTACCAGGAGCCGCCCGGCCTCGGTCAGGCGAAGGCCAGCGCCGGATCGCTCGAACAGTTGGGCACCGAGGTTCTGCTCTAGCGCCTTGATCTGGCGGCTGATGGTGGACTGAGTGACATGAAGATAGCGAGCCGCCTCGGTGAAGCTGAGACACTCGGCAGACTGGAGGAAAATTTGCAACCTTGTGTAATCGATCACAGAGATCTCTCACACACTTCCACTTGATGGCCCCCTGGCTTTCCAGCCAGATTTGGGTCCTGGCATATCGTTCTCGTAGTGTCTGTCTGCTTGCCTATTATCCTGATTTTACTACAATAGTTGTTGTGTGTACATTAAAAATGGTACAACATGCGCGCGTGTGAATGCAAGCGTAAAAACGCCCAGCAACTTATCAGGTCACGACGAGGACAGCAACATGGCATTCGTCTCCTACCCCATCGGGAACCTCCACTCGCCGTTTGATAATCTGTCTCAAACGCCCATCCAGCCCTTGTGATCCGACACTGTTAGTAAGCAGGTCGAGGTTTCCCCGAATATGCACCAGGTTTGCAGGACGCCGAGGAAGCTGTACGGGTCTACCTCGCCGGGGAGATCGTCAACCACCCGAAGGGCTGCATTGACCCACGTTGCCGCCCCGTCATATAATGGGGTGGCAGCAGATGCCACCGGATCCGAGGCCTCCCTTCGATGATAGACTTACTTCGCTTACAGACGTTTTTGCACGCGGCGGAAAGCCTCAGCTTCTCCGAGGCAGCGCGCCAGATGCACCTCACGCAGCCGACGGTCAGCCACCACATCAAAATGCTGGAGACGGACCTGGACGTCGAACTATTCGAGCGGACCAGCACCAGCCTCAAGCTGACTGACGCGGGCCGCCTGCTGCTGCCCCGCGCCCGCAAGCTGATCCGCCAATCCATCGAGATCGAGCAGATTATGGAGGCGTTCCACGACCAGATCGTGGGCGAAATCCGCATCGCGTGCAGCACGACGAGCGGCAAGTACATCCTGCCCCAGTTCGCGGCGCGCTTCCAGTACCGGAACCCGACAGTGAGGATGTCCATCTTGCGCTGCACACCGGAATATGTCGTGCCGCGCCTGCTGGAAGACGAGGCCGACCTGGGGGTTATCAGCCATGACGTGCTGGGTGACGACCTGGAGTTACAGGAATTTTTCAACGATCACATTGTCCTGATCGTCCCCGCCGAGCATTCGTGGGCTAAACGCGAATACATCGACCCCTCAGAACTGATCGACCAACCGCTCATCATCCGCGAGCAATCGTCCGGCACGCGGCGAGTACTTCTGGCCGAACTGGGCAAGCACGACATTATCCTCGACGATATGAACATCTTCATGGAGCTGGGCAACGCCGAGGCGATCATCAAGACGATTGAAACCGGGTTCGGAGTATCGTTCGTCTCTCGCCTGGCGGCGGAATGGGCGCTGGAGCGGGGTACGGTTACCGAGGTGCCGGTAGCGGGTTTTGACCTGCACCGGACGATCTTCATGGTTCAGCGCACGTTCCGCGAGGCAAACCGGGCCGTCGAAGCCTTTTGGGGATTTATTCACGACCCGCTCAACGCCGACCTTCTGCGCATGGCAGAGAAGTAATCCCTCACTAACCGCCGTTTGCCTCGAAAAAAGAGCTGGTGCACCTGTTCGGGTGTACCGGCCCTGTGATCAGAGGCAGTTTCAATAGACCACGGAGGTGAACCCGTGATCGATTGAGCTTAGAAGACGTAGGTCATCCCCGCGCCTTCGGCATCCATCAGGAACGGTGGGGCCTTCTTGATCTTGATGCGATCGTCGCGCAGGTCGCCGGGGTCGATCCCCTTGTTCTCCAGCGCCAGCTCGCACAAAATCACGTTAGCACCCTGATCCAGAATAGTGTTCATCAGGTCGACCGGGTTGGGCAGGCCCTTGGGCGTGCCGAGTTCCCCCAGCGCGCCCTTGAGTGTCCAGTTGGCCCCTGCCGGGCAGAAGAACACGTGAACGTCGTAGTCCAGCGCGATGCCGGACGACGCGAAGATCAGGGTGGGCATGATGTTGGCGGGCGTGCTGCCGTTGCACACGACAACCATTTTTTGATTCTCAGCCATTTGAAATCTCCTTTGTGTGACTTGAGTAGAATGAGAATGACCTTGTGTTTGACGTTGGTAAGGCCCGTCCCCCGGCGCGCTCAATCCATGCCGGAGGAGGGAGCCGGGGCCAGCTTTTTCTCCGGCAGTGGTTTCAGCGCTGAGAGGTACAGCGCCACCGTCCGGTAGATGACGTGAGCAAACTTGGTGAAGGGCACCAGCAGCACCATCTCCATCGCCACAGCCACGTGGAAAAGCAGCATCCAGTAGGCCCACGTCTGGGGCGGCGGCAGGTAGAGCGCCGCCTCTATCGCGAACCCGGTCACACCGCTGAGCCACAGCAGGACAAGAAAGGCCCAGTCGGCGGTGGTGGAGTGCTCGGTCGGGCGGTCGAACTTCATCAGGCGCTTGACGATGGAAACTGATGCCCCATAGGTCAGGAGCAGCCCGGAGATCGTCCCCAGCAGCCGGATCGGACTCCAGAGCGGGACCCAGACCCCGGTCGCTTTAATGCTCAGCAGCTCGGCGGCGTAGTTGAGGATGGTGGCCGCCAGCAGCCCCAGGAACCCCCACATCGTCGTGGCGTGTATGAACCACTTTTTGAGGTACCAGCGCGGCGCGTCCGGCCCCTGGTCGCACGCCTCGCGGAAGCGCTTCTGGGCGAGAACTTCGCCAAAGAGCGTGTCCCACAGCGCCTGTCCCCAGTTGTAGCGCACGCCTTTCTCAAAGTGACGGCCTCTGACTTCGTGGCGCACCATGTTGACCATGCCCCACAGGCCGGTCAGCCCCACGAACACCATCGCCGCCAGGCCGAGGTTGTGAATGACCGCGTAAGGGATGAAATCGAACAGGGCCAGGTACCCCGCCGGGGCTTCGCCGTGCCGGGTGTACATGAAGCCACCCAGCAAAACAGCCAGGATCACCATGAACACCACCGACCACACGGGCCGCCGGTGGAGCAGCCTGCCTAACCCCAGGCTCTCGTAGCTGGCGATGGCGTAGCGGCGGGCGGCAGCCATGAACTCGCCCGGTTCGGCCTTGCGGGGGCAGGTATCGCTGCACTCGCCGCAGTAGTAGCACAGCCAGAGTTCCTTGCTGCTCAGGAAGTCCTCGCGCAGCCCGACCTGGGCCATGCGGATCATCCGGCGGGGAAAGGGCGTGCCATCGGTCGAAAGCGGGCAGACAGCCGTGCAGTTGCCGCAGTTGAAGCAGGCTTCGGGGTGGGTGTCGCCGTAGGCTTTGATCTCTTCCAGCAGGTGGGTGTTGACACGGGTGCTCATGATTGGCCCTCCGGCAGCGCATAGCAGTAGTAGTCCCCGCTTCTCCCCGTCTCCACGACGAGGTCGTATTTCTTCATGGCGGTGACGTGCCACAGCACCTGATCCGCCGGGAGGTCGCTCGCGTCGGCGATCTCCGGTACCGTTGTGGCACCGCCACGCATCGCCGCCGTGATCGCGCGGCGGATTTCCTGCTGCGCTTTCAGGTGGGTGCGGGTGCGCTCGATGCTCTCCTGGTGCTCTTCGCGCAGCTTCTTGAGCCGCGCCGTGCGCTCGCGGGCAGCCTGTTTATCCTGGGTCATTGCGCCACCTCCAACAGGGGCAGGTCTGCCACAATCGCCTCGACCATCGCCTCGTACTGCTTAAGCGTCCAGCCCTGCACGTCGATGGCGTGATTGGGGCAGGCGCTCACGCAGACCCCACAGCCCACGCAGTTGGCGGGCGAAACGACCGCTTTGTGCGCCGAGTGGCCGTTCACCGAAATCGGTTCGAGCGCGATGGCATCTTCGTAAGCGCACACCGCCACGCACTCCCCACTGCCGCTGCACAGGTCGGGGTTGACGCGGGCGACAAATGGTTCCAGCGAAACCACCCCTCTGCCGAGCAACACGGCGACCTTAGCCGCCGCGGCAGAGGCCGCCGCACAGGTTTCCTGGATGTTCATTGGCCCCTGCGCCGTGCCCGCCAGCACCACGCCTGTGACTGCCGTCTCGACTGGGCGCAGCTTGGGATGCACTTCGCGCAGGGCAATGACCGCTTCCTGCTCGAAG
>JARRJX010000073.1:0-7262 GCA_037388645.1 Chloroflexota bacterium | reverse complement strand
CCCAGAAAGATCGGTTGCCTCATAGAATTGTAGTTCAAACTGACCTCTATACACCGGGTTATAGCAAGTGTTGAAGGGGGTGTTCTCAATGAGTTGAGTGTCGCCCATAAGAAGGCCGGATAGGGCTTTGAAGGTTTGCCATTTCGAATAGTTGCGAAACAGGAAACTTGTCATTCGGGTTAATGACACCTGACTGCATGGAAATCAGCGGAATCCGATTAAGATAAATACTGTGGCCGATGCCTTTCCGCATCATTAACTTACTCCTCACTAATCGAAAGCACCCTAGGAGTTTCAAATGTCTGCTGTACCAAGCGATATTGAGATTGCCCAAGCCGCCGACATCCGCCCGATCATCGAGATGGCGGATAAGCTGGGCTTGAGCGAAGATGACCTCGATTTCTTCGGTAAATACAAAGCCAAAGTCCACCTCGACGTGCTGAAAAAGTTCGCCGACCGCCCCCAGGGCAAATACATCGACGTGACCGCTATCACGCCGACCCCGCTGGGCGAAGGCAAGACCACCACCACCGTCGGGCTGACCCAGGCATTGGGCACCGTCCTGGGGAAGAACGTGATGGCCTGTATTCGCCAGCCGAGCATGGGGCCGACCTTCAACATCAAGGGTGGTGCTGCCGGGGGCGGCTACAGCCAGATCATCCCGATGGAGGACTTCAACCTGCACCTCACGGGTGACATTCATGCCATTACCGTTGCCCATAACCTCGTCGCCGCCGCGCTTGACACCCGCATGTACCACGAGAGCCGCCAGTCGGATGAGGCCCTTCAGCGGCGCGGCGTCACCCGCATCGATATCGACCCCGACACGATCACCTGGAACCGCGTGGTCGACGTGTGCGACCGCACCATGCGTGAGATCAAGGTCGGCTTTAACGACGACAAGCTCAAAGATGGCTCCCCCAGCCCGGTCTTCCCGCGCAGCACCGGCTTCGACATCACCGTCTCCAGCGAGTTGATGGCGATCCTGGCGCTGACCACCAGCCTGCCCGACCTGCGCAAGCGTGTGGGCAGGGCCGTCGTTGCATTGAACAAGCAGGGCGAGCCGGTCACGCTGGAGGACCTGGGGGTGGCCGGTGCCGTGACCGTGCTGCTCAAAGACGCGATCATGCCCAACCTGATGCAGACCCTCGAAGGGCAGCCCGCCTTTGTGCACTGCGGCCCCTTCGCCAACATCGCGCACGGCAACTCCTCGATCATCGCCGACCAGATTGCGCTCAAGCTGGCCGATTACGTGGTCACCGAGAGCGGTTTCGGCGCGGATATCGGCATGGAGAAGTTCTTCGACATCAAGTGCCGTTACTCCAACCTGATCCCTAACACGGTCGTGCTGGTGGCGACGGTGCGTGCCCTGAAGATGCACGGCGGCGGCCCCAAGGTCTCCCCCGGCGCGCCGCTCGACAAGGCCTACGTGGAAGAGAACCTGGATCTGCTTGAGGCGGGCCTGGGCAACCTGGGTGTGCACATCCGGAACGCCAAGCGCTTTGGCATCCCGGTCGTCGTCGCCGTCAACGGCTTCAAAGACGATACCCAGGCCGAGATGGAGATGGTGCGCGACTACGCCCTGTCCCAGGGCGCGCACGACTCGGTCGTCACCCTGCACTGGGCAGAGGGCGGCAAGGGCGCGGCTAAGCTGGCCGAGGCCGTCGTCGAAGCCTGCGAGCAGCCGAGCGACTTCCAGTTCCTCTATCCGTTGGACTGGTCGATCAAAGAGAAGATCGAGAAGATCGCCAAAGACATCTACGGCGCGGACGGCGTGAGCTACGAGCCGCTGGCCGAGGAGCAGATCGCCACCTACGAGCGGGCTGGCTTCGGCGGCCTGCCGATCTGCATGGCGAAGACCCACCTCAGCCTCAGCCACGACCCGCTGCTCAAGGGCGTGCCGACCGGCTTTACCGTCCCGGTGCGTGAGGTGCGGGCGAGCGTCGGCGCGGGCTTCATCTACCCCCTGATCGGCAAGATGAGCACCATGCCCGGCCTGGCGACGCACGCCGCGTTCATGGACATCGACCTCGACCTGGAGACGGGGAAGATTCTGGGGCTGTTCTAAAAAACAGGAGGGCATCCTGTATGCGGGGCGATCCGCGCCAGTAGCGCACTATACGGATGTATTACGATTTGCCCTGTTTATAGGCTAACCGGACTTGCCCAAAAAGCTTTACTGCTATAATGGGGGCGCTGGCTGACCGGCCAGCGCCCTCGGTTTTGTGTGCCGGTTTTAGGTGGCACAGTGCCCGACCCGAAGGAGGGAGCCATGGCGGTATCCCCTGACATCGACCAGTTATTCCAGCAGGCGCAGGCCGCGATCCGCGCCGGTGATAAAGTCGCTGGCCGTGACCAGCTGCTGCAAGTCGTCCGGCTGGACGAGCAGCACGAGGAAGCCTGGCTGTGGCTGAGCGCCGCGACCGAGGATCGGAACGAGCAGGTGATCTGCCTGGAGAATGTGCTGACCATCAACCCGCACAACGAGCTGGCCCGCCAGGGGTTGGACAGGCTGGGCTGGGACGTGCCCCCGCCTGGCGAGCCGCCGGACGTTACCCAGGTTGCTGAGAGGTCGTCCTTCCTCTCCTCCTCGGAGTCTGAGCCGCCCGACCTCGATCAATTGTTCAAAGAGGCGGTCGAGGCGATCCGTGCCGGTGACAAAGCCGCTGGCCGCGCCAAGATGATGCGAGTCGTCCAGCAGGACGAGATGAACGAGCAGGCCTGGCTGTGGCTGAGCAGCGTCGTTGAGACGGACAAGGAGCGGGTCATCGCCCTGGAGAACGCGCTGACCGTCAACCCTGACAACGACAAGGCCAGGCGGATGCTGGAGAAGATCGAAGCGCGGAGCGAGTCTGCGCCGGGCGTGCCCCGGCCTGCCTCGCCGCCCCCTCTTCAAACGCCCACGATTGCTGCCGGGCATCTGTCCTCCCAATCGATCGCCAACCCGCCGGTGCCTGCCACGTCCGCCGGGGACGGCGGCTCCTCCCTCTCCCGCCCATCCACAGCCAGCCAGGTCGCCGCCGGGCAGGATGAGTCGTGGCGCACCTCGCCCCCCACCCCCCCATCCGGCAATGGTGGGGCGACGCTCGTCGCGGAGCCGGTGCAGGCCCCCGATCGGAATATATTAGACCTGTTCGATGCCTGGGCGGCGGCGTTGATCTTCAAGGTGCGCGGCACCTACGAGGAAGAAGTATCGGCGGCCAACGTAGGCCACTCCCTGCTCAGCCTGCTCTTTGCCGGGCTGATCTCCGGCGTGGTCATGCTGCTCTCGGTTAACGTGGTGCTTGCCCCACTGGGTGGCGTCGAGGGCCTGCTGGCGGAGTTCGAGCGTGAGCTTGCCCTTCAAGGCGCGCCGCTCGACCCGGAGTCCTTGGCTGCAATGGGCAGTATGTTCACCACTATGGGGATCGTCCTTCCCTTTATCGCCGCGATAGGGATGGTGATCGGGCGGCTGTTTTACGGGATCGCCGTGCACGTCGCCGCCCGCGCGTTAGGCGGGGAGGGCGAGCTGCTCCAGACGGTCAGCGCGATCTCGATTGCCTCCGTGGCCCTGGCTGTCCTGAACCTGATCCCCACCATCGCCGGTATTGGCGGGGTGCTCACGGGCTCCAACCTGGACTCGCTGCTGCGCATTTACCAGGGCACCGGCCTGATCGTCTCACTGGCCCGGCTGGGCATCGACGGCGTGGCGGTCACCGCCGCCCACCGCAACTTCGGCGTTTTCAAAGGGATTCTTGTCATCATCCTCAGCGCCATCCTACTGGGGGTTGCCTCCTGCTGCCTGATCTTCGCCTTCACCCTCTTGGGAGGAGGGCAGTAGGCTCCCTTCGGGGGTGACCGCATGGATGTCGACAGGCTGTTTCAGGAGGGCGTGGAGGCGCTGCGCGCCGGTGACCGGGCCACCGCCCGCGCCAAATTAACCCAGGTCGTCCAGCAGGACGAGTTATACGAGGAAGCCTGGCTGTGGCTGAGCGGCGCGGTCGAGAGCGACGAGGAGCGCGCCCTCTGCCTGGAAAACGTGCTGACCATCAACCCGCACAACCAGCACGCCCGCGCGGGCCTGCGCAAGCTGGGCAGGCCGCTGCCGCCCCTCCCGGAGCCTGCGCCCTCGCCCCCACCGGAGAAACCTGAGCCTTACCGGCCCCCACCACCCCCGCCGCCCGGCCCCGCTGCCATCAAGCAGAGCAGCGCCCGCTCCCTCGACCGTGACTTGCAGGCCCGGCTGGCCGGGGTCGATCCGGACTCGCTGCCCGTGCCGCCGCCCACCCAGCGCGAGCTTGTCCACCAGGACGATGCGTGGCGGGCGGCGCTGCTCGATGAGGCCCACGTGGGCTCGGACGCCACCCTGGTGCCCGCCCTTGAGCCGCCCCCCAAACGTGACCTGTTCGACCTGGTCAACGTCTGGCTCGACATGACCTACCTGAACACCTTCGGCGGCTTTGACGACGAGATCAAGTACGGCGGCTTCGTACACGTGCTGGTCAACATCGTCGCGGGTGGGGTGCTGCAATTGCTCGCCAGCCTGATGCTGGTGGGCATGTTCGCCCTCCTGCCCGCCTTCAACGTCCAGCCGCCGCTGCTGCGCTCGCTGGACGAGCTGGTGATGGGTGGCCTGCCCCAGGAAGAGGTCTCCCCCAACCTGGGCGAGAGCGGCTCTATCCTGGGCACGCTTCAAGAGTTGGGCATGTTCGACGTTACCGTCGACACGGGCGACCTGGCGGCGCTTGATCGGGGAGCTTCGTCGAGCCTTGAGGGCCTCTCCAATGCGGCCTCGCTCGCCGGTGTGCTGGGGACCGGCCTACTGATCTATGGCGTCCTCTCCATCCCGATCCTGCTCGTCACCTGGCTGTGGACCTCGCTCGTCGTCAACTTCGTGGCCGTCTGGATCGGTGGCAAAGGCGACGCGGTCAAGACCATGCAGGCGCTCACCATCGCGGTCGCCGTCACCCAGTTGGTGCGCCTCCCCGTCCTCCTGGTCGTGCCCTTCGTCTCGATCTGGTGGGCGCTCGGCATCCTGGGCGCGCTGTGGCTCTACCAGAACGTCGTCGCCGCCACCGCGCTCGGCAGGGTGCACGACTTCGGCCTGTTTGCCTCCCTCGGCGTGCTGATCCTGGCCTCCGGCGCGGCCAACTTCGTCACCGGGTTCGCCTTCTCGCTCCTCACCTCGCTCGCGGGCGTGCTATAATTCTCCCCAGCAGGGCGACCGGATCGCTGGAGACCAACACCTTAATACCACACAGGAGAATAGCGGATGAAAGTCGGCATGGTGGGCCTGGGCAACTTCGGCTCCGCGCTCGGCAACCTGATCGCGAACAACGGGCACGACGTGCTCGGCTGGGAGTACAACGCGAGCGTCGTCGAAGAGGTCAACCGCCAGCACACCAACTCCCATTACCTGGCCGGGATCGACCTCAGCCCCCGGCTGGTGGCGACGGACGACGTGGCCGCCGTCTTTCAGGGCAGGCGGGTGGTGTTTGTCGCCATCCCCACCGCCTTCTTCACCGCCACCCTGGAGCCGGTGCTGGACGGGGTCGACCGGCGCACCGTGATCGTCAACCTGGCGAAGGGCATCGACCACGCGACCGGCCTGACCGCCTACCAGACTCTCTGCGACGTGTTCCCCGACAACCCGACCGTGGTGCTCTCCGGCCCCTCGGTGGCGGACGAGTTCTCGCGCGGCATGCCCACCGTGGTCGTGATCGCCAGCCAGCACGACGGCGCGAAGCTGGCCGTCGCCCGCCTGCTCGATAACGCGCATTTCCGCGTGCGCTTTTCCAGCGATGTGGTCGGCGTGGAGCTGGGTGGTATCCTCAAGAACATCTACGCCATCGGCCTGGGCCTGTTCGACGGCAAAGACATCCGCAGCATCAACTTCCGCTCGGTCTACCTGACCATCGCCCTGGAGGAGATGGCGCGGGTGGGCGTCGGCCTGGGTGCGAAGGTCGAGACTTTCCTCTACGTCTCCGGGATGGGCGACCTGCTGGCGACGGCGCTCAGCGAGCACAGCCACAACCGCCGGATGGGCGAGTACCTGGCCCAGGGGTTGACCCAGGAGGCGATCAAGGAGCGGATGGGCGTGCTCCCGGAGGGCTATAACACGCTGCAAAACGTCCTGTACATCGCCGAGAAGCGGCGCATCTCCGTCCCGCTCGCCAAGGGCCTGTGGGACGTGATCTGCGGGCGCTACGAGGCCGAGCAGTTCATCCGGGCGTTCATCCGGGATTTCGTGGAGTAGTCGCCAGGTGCGCCTTTCCCATGCACACGATCTCAAGGACGGGACAATGCCACAACTGATCAAAGGTGGGAAATGGGTGTTTGGCTGGGCTGTCGTCGGCGAGGGGGGCCGGATCGACATTCCGCCGGATGCCTGGGACGAATACGGTTACTGTGTGGGGGATGAGGTTGTGTTTATCCGGGGCAGCCGCACCTCAGGTGGGTTTGCCGCGGGGAGGGCTGACAGGCTGGCGGACTCTCCCTTATCAGCCAGCAGCCGGGTTCTCGCGCGCGGCTCCATCCAGCAGGACAAACGCATCGACCTGCCGCCTGAGGTGGGCGTCCAACCCGGTGATCGGCTGTTGGTTGTCCGTGGCAGCGGCCTGGCGCTGGGCTTTCTTGGCAAAGGCCCCATCGTGGAAGAAGCGTTGCATCACCCAGAACTCGAAGTGTTTTAACCTGACTATTTAAGAGGAATAACTATGCTCACCATTCGCTGCCTGGTAGAAGACACGGCAAGCCCATCCCAGCCGTTCAAAGCCGAGCACGGCGTCTCGTTCCACGTCGAGGCCCCCGCCGGGCAGGTCTTGTTCGACACCGGGGCCAGCGGGGCCGTCCTGCTCCACAACGCCGACCTGCTCGGCATCGATCTGGCCGCGGTCGACGCGCTCGCGATCAGCCACGCCCACGACGACCACACCGGCGGCCTGCGCCGCTTCATGGATCGCGCCCGGCCCGACCTGCCGCTTTATGCCAGCCCCGATTTGTTCCGCCCGCGCTACACCCGGCGCAGCGGAAAGCGTAAGTCGATCGGGCTGCCCTATTCCCGCTCGGAGTTGGAGGCCCGCCTTTACCTCTGCCTGACTCCCGACCCGGTCGAGATGCTGCACGGCGTCTGGACGACCGGCGAGATCATGCACCGGCGCTTCTTCGAGGGGCGCAGCCCCAGCCATCACGTCCTGGTCAACGGCCACCGGCTTGCCGATCCCTACCGCGACGACCTGTCGCTCGTGCTGGAGGCGGATGGTGGGCTGGTCGTGGTCTGCGGC
>JARRJX010000072.1:0-8220 GCA_037388645.1 Chloroflexota bacterium | reverse complement strand
CTCAACGCCGGTGGTCAAGTAATGCGCCCGCCAGTTGTCCGGGTTATTGTATTGATCGGCAAAAAAGTAGCGATCAGGGTCGGCGGCATAAATCTCGTGCACCATCCGGATCGCCCCATCCGTGCCCTCCACTCCATCGCTCAAAACGACGTCGACGCCGTAGGCTCGCAGGGTCATCAGGCGCTCCGGCGAGGCGTTCTCCGGGACGACCAGCTTGACTTTGTGGCCGCGCGCGGCCCCCCACATCGCATAGGCAATGCCCATGTTCCCGGACGTGCTGTCCAGCAGGGTGACGCCGGGGCGCAGGTCACCGCGCCGCTCTGCCTCACGGATAATATTCAGAGCGGGGCGATCCTTGACCGAGCCGCCGGGGTTGGTCCACTCCGCCTTGGCATAAAGTTGGACGCCGGGCGGCAGGCCCATCGCCATAAGAGGAAACTGCACCAGAGGCGTATTGCCGACCAGCCCTTCAATGCTGGCACCGGGAGAAATTCGTTGTGAGGTGCGGGGTAGGGTACTTGTTGTAGCTGTATGTAGTGTGTTATCCACGAGCCTTTCCCTTTTTGATACGTTCTGTGTTCCTCTAGAACCAGACGCCGATTGTCACCGAGTCTTCCTATTGGGTCTGGGCCGGAAAGGCGGAAGCAGTTTCTGGCGGGAGTCCACCAGGCAGCAAAAAAGGGTGCGTCCGGCTAGCAGACCGCTGGTCGAAGCGGCGGAGACGGCGTCACCCTCAAAAGTCGAGGCGGATCAGGAGATTAACGCATGGCACGACTCAAACGAGGATAACTGCGTCCCCGCCTGATACACATGCAATATGGTTAAGAGTCCATCTGGTTTTCGACAATATCTATCATATTTATTACCGTTGCCAAGAGTATAGCGGTCAACGGGGCGTGAGTCAATAGCAGCGCCACGAATCAAACCTCCATAAACCGCGTTTGCCTGCCCGGCGTTTCTTCAAAGAGCTGAAGCGGCGCGGCAAGCTGAACGAGGCCGACGTCGACGCGGCGATGCGCGAGATCAAGCTGGCCCTGCTCGAAGCAGACGTGCATTACAGCGTGGTCAAGGCGTTCATCAAGCGCGTGCGCGAGCGGGCGGTCGGCGCGGAGGTGGCGAAGAGCCTCACGCCGGGCCAGCAGATGGTCAAGATCGTGTTTGAGGAGCTGATCCAGACGCTGGGCGATGCGGGCCGCCTCGACCTGAGCGGCAACACGCCGCACGTGATCATGCTGGTCGGGCTGCAAGGCTCTGGGAAGACAACCACGGCGGCCAAGCTGGCGCTCCACCTGCGGCGTGAGAACCACAAGCCGCTGCTGGTCGCCGCCGACGTGTATCGCCCGGCAGCGGTCGACCAGCTCGTGGCGCTCGGACGGCAGCTCGACATCCCGGTCTACCAGGAAGGGGTGGCCTCGGCCCCGCCCACGATCGCCCACAACGGCCTGCAAGCGGCCACCCGCGATAACGCGAGCGTGGTGATCATCGACACCGCCGGTCGCCTGCAGATCGACGCCGACATGATGGGCGAGCTGGACGCGATCCGCGACCGCGTGCAGCCCCAGGAGATTCTGCTGGTGGCCGACTCGATGACCGGGCAGGAGGCGGTGAACATCGCCCAGGGCTTCAACGAGCAGGTCGGGCTGACCGGGCTGATCCTGACCAAGATCGACGGCGACGCGCGGGGTGGCGCGGCGATCTCGATGCGCGAGGTCACCGGCGTGCCGATCAAGTTCCTGGGCACGAGCGAAAAGCCCGATGGCCTGGAAGTCTTCCACCCCGACCGGCTGGCGCGCCGCATCCTGGGGATGGGCGACGTGCTCGGCCTGATCGAGCGGGCGCAGGACATCGAGATCGAGGAGGAAGAGGCGCTTGCCCTGGAGGAGAAGCTGCGGACGGCCAGCTTCACGCTGGAGGATTACCAGAAGATGATGCGGCAGGTCAAGCGGCTGGGGCCGCTCTCCAGCGTGCTGGAGATGGTTCCCGGCGGGGGCGAGCTGCTCAAACAGGTGTCCCCGGAGGATCTTGATAGACAATTGAAGCAAGTCGAGGCTATAATCAATTCTATGACCCCGCAAGAGCGGCGGCGGCCTAAAGTCCTGAACGCCAGCCGCCGCAAGCGGATTGCTGCTGGCAGCGGGACGTCCGTCCAGGAGATCAACCAGTTCATCAAGCAGTTTCAGAATGCCCAGCGGATGATGGAACGTCTCACCAAACAGGGGCTTCCGGCAAACATCCGGGGGCGTTTTCAATAAAGGTGGGCTGGCCCGTTATCAATGCAATTATCATGCACTTGCATGAAATACAAATATCCAGTAACGAATCAAGGAGCATTTAACAGACATGGTTCGTATCAGATTACGCCGAGTGGGGGCAAAGAGACAGCCCAGTTACCGTATCGTCGTGGCAGACAGCCGCAGCCCTCGCGATGGGCGTTACATTGAGAAGATCGGTTTTTATAACCCACGCACCGAGCCAGCCACGATGGAGCTGGACGAAGCCCGCGCATTGTATTGGCTAAGCAAGGGCGCGCAGCCCAGTGACGCGGTGGTACGCATCTTGAACACGCTGGGCACGTCCGGGCGCTTCGAGCGGTTTCGGACGGGCGAGGCAATGGAGACGCTGGTGGCGGAGGCCGAAGCGGAAGCAGCGGCCCGCCCGGCGATCGATCCACGCACACGGCGTGACGACTTGCTGACCGGCAAGAAGGCCAAGGCCGTGAAGGAAGCTGCGGCCCCAGAGGCTGCGACTCTAGAAGCCGTGGCTGAAGCTGAGGCCGAAGCCGAAGTAGAGGCGGTAGAGGACGCCGAAGCGGAGGAAGCCGCCGAAACAGAGGGCGAGGCTGCGGAGGACGCTGAACCGGAAGCGGCAGCCGAGGCTGAGGACGAGGAGGAGACAGCGCCAGAAGAAGAGGGAGAAGAAGAAGCCACCTAATTAACAACCCAGCAGACGAAGGGCCACCTGATAGAACACTACACCGCTACCCACCCGGACCGACCTGCTACTCCCGGAGGAGACATCATGAAGGAACTGGTCGAGTACATCGCAAAGGCCCTGGTAGATAACCCATCCCAGGTCGAGGTAACACAGATCGAAGGGGCCACCTCGGTGATTTTGGAGCTACGCGTCGCGCCCGACGATATGGGGCGCGTCATCGGACGAGGGGGTCGGGTTGCGAATGCCATGCGCACGCTGCTGCGTGTCGTGGCCGCCAAGCAGGGCAAACGCGTCACTCTGGAGATTGTCTGACACACGCTATATGAAACGCGCTCACAGACGCCAGGCCAGGCAGCCAGGCGCCGGTCAGCCACGGACGGCTGGGCAGCCGAAGGCTGGTAAGGAAGCAGGCTCAGAGACCAGGGGAAGCGGTGTATCTGAGCCTGAGTTTTTACTGGTGGGGCGCATCGTGCGCCCGCACGGCGTGCGCGGCGAGGTGAGCATGAAAGCCCTGACCGCCTATCCTGAGCACCTGTCGACGCAGAGGCAGCTTTATGTGGGAGCCGGACGCCAGCCCTTCGCCGTCCGGCGCATCCGCCACCGCGACGAAACGATGCTGCTCGTCCAGTTTGAGGGCGTTGACGACCGCAACGCCGCCGAAAGCCTCCGGGAAGAAATGGTCTACGTTCACATTGACAACGCCGTGCCGTTGGAGGAAGATGAGTATTATCTCTACCAGATTGAAGGCATCAGAGTCGTGACGAGCGACGGCGAAGCGCTTGGCCAGGTTACGGATATCATTGAAACCGGAGCCAACGACGTTTACGTCATCACTGCCCCGGACGGGGCGGAGCACCTGATCCCGGCCATCGAGGACGTGATACAGAGCGTCGACGTTGCCGAGGGCTTGATGGTCGTCAGACTGCTCGACGGTTTGCTTTAGCCAGGCTGGATTGCGCAGCACCAACCACCCAAAGACTACAACACCACAGAGCCTGTTAAGATCACAAACCCTATACCCGCCCGTGGACATTCAATCAGCGGATTGAAGGCACCCTGATAGTCATTTAGATGGATTGAAGGCCAACCTATGTCAACCGATCACCCCACCTATCCCATGACGGCGGAAGCGCTCGACGCCCTGCGTGCCGAGCTGAAGCACAAAGAAGAGGTCGAGAAGCCTGCGCTGGCCGTCCGCCTGAAAGCCGCCATCGAAATGGGTGACCTTTCGGAGAACGCCGATTACGCCGCGGCCAAAGAGGATCAGAGCTTCCTCCAGGGCCGGATCGACGAGCTGAAGCAGATGATCCGCTGGGCGACGATCATCGAGGAGAAGGTTGGCAGCTACGATTCGGTCGAGCTTGGCTGCCACGTGACCGTGCTGGAAGAGGGTGAGGGCGAGCCGGAGACGTTCAGACTGGTGGGCAAGGTTGAAGCCAACCCACGCGAGGGTAGAATCTCGGACGAATCGCCGCTGGGCCGCGCGCTGCTCCACCACAAGGTGGGCGATACGGTACGCGTCGATGCCCCAGATGGGGACCTAGTGTTCAAGATTGTTGAGATCGAGTAGGCGGTCGGGGCCACCTACCCACGCCCCTCATTCGAAAAGAAAACGCCCTGTGTCAGGCGGCTGGACCGGGTTTTGAGTCAGCTTGCGGTCGCTGAGCAGGTTCATGTGCTCAACCAACAGGCGGCGGCTGGCCTCGATATCCCCCGCCTCGATGGCGTCAACCATCCGCTCGTGATACCCCCACACCCGCCGCAAGTAATCCAGGTCGGCGTACATATTCAACCCAAAGGCTTCATACACGTCCCAGTATGCTTCCAGCACCCCTGAGACGAAGCTGTTGTTAAGCCCGGCGAAGATCACGAGGTGAAACCGGCGGTGCTCGGTCGCCGGGACCTGGAACGGGGTGCGGGACAGCCGCTCATTTGCGCTGTCGATCAACGCCCGCAGGCAGGCGAGCGCCTCCGCGTCCAGATGCCGCACGGCATCCTCCCAGAAGTACACCTCTAAGGCGTTGCGCATCTGGCGCAGCTCTTCGAACTTGCCAAAATCCTGGCCGATGGCGTACAGCGCGCTCAGCGTGACCGCCGGGGCGAAGCGGTACTCGACGACCTCCGTGCCGCGCCCCGGCTTGATAGCAACCGCGCCCAGCGCGCGCGCCACCTCCAGCGATTCGCGGGTCTTGGCGACGCTCGTGCCCAGCTCCTGGCCGATCTGCTGGATGGTAGGCAGCTTATCGCCCGGTTGGCGCTCGTTTTCGACGATATAACGCAAAATATCAGACCGCAACGCGGGTAGCCGCACGTCGCCCTCCATGAGTCCACAAAGATCGGATTTATCCGATGATCAGATTATTAGCGCAATTGTACAGGGCATGGGGGGCGATGTCAACGGGATCGCCGGGTCCATCGGCCCCGGCCAGCGTAAGATATCGGCAAGGAATCCTCACTATACTTATAAGGCAAAACTTGTCCGCAAACAGGCCCAGGGATGTTAGCAATGCTGAAGAGACGACGATTGAGCGCCATCACGCTGCCCGCGATACTGGTGGTGACCGCGCTGGCGCTGGCTGGCTGTGCGACCAGGACGCCCACTATCACAGACCTGTCCGGCGACGGCGACACCTCGCCGACGCAGGCACAATCCGAGGAGGCGACGGAGGAAACCCCCTCCCCCGATTCGGAAGTCAGAACCCCGGTGGTGGAGGGAACGGTGCCCGCACCGGAGTTCCCGACGGGCCTGGACTGGATCAACGTCGACGCCCCGCTGACCATGGAAGCGCTGCGCGGCAAGGTCGTGCTGCTCGATTTCTGGACGTACGGCTGCATCAACTGCATCCACATGATCCCCGTCCTGGCCCAGCTTGAAGACAAGTACCCAGACGAGTTGGTCATCATCGGCGTGCACTCGGCCAAATTCGCCAACGAGGGCCAGACGGAGAACATCCGGCAGATCGTGCAGCGTTACGGCATCCGACACCCGGTCATCAACGACGACCAGTTCGCCGTGTGGCAGTTGTACCGGGCCAACGCCTGGCCGTCTTACGCGCTGATCGACCCACGCGGCCACTTCTACGCGATGGACACGGGCGAGATCCCCTTCGAGCTGCTCGACCGGGTGGTCGGCGAGATGGTCGCCTTTTTCGACAGCACTGGCGAGCTTGACCGCAGCCCGCTTGAGCTCGACCCCGAAGGCTCCGGCGACCCGGCCACCCCGCTGCGCTTCCCCGGCAAGGTGCTGGCCGATGAGGCAGGAGGCCGGTTGTTCATCGCCGACAGCAATCACCACCGGATCGTGATCGCCGACCTGACCACCTACGAAGTGCTGGACGTGGTCGGCGCGGGGCGGGCTGGCCTGGAGGATGGTGACTTCGAGACGGCGCGCTTCAACACCCCGCAGGGGATGGCACTCGACGGCGATACGCTGTACGTGGCCGACACGAACAACCACGCGATCCGGGCGGTAGACCTCTCCACGCAGACCGTGACGACTATCGCCGGGACGGGGATGCGCGGCGACCTCTTCACCTCCGGCGGCACGCCGATCCCCGATGCGCCCACCACCGTCGACTTGCGCAGCCCGTGGGACGTGGAGCTGGGGGAGGATGGGCTGCTCTACATCGCGATGGCGGGCACCCATCAAATCTGGGCGCTCGACCTTGAGGCCGACCAGCTTGAAGTGGTGGTTGGCGACGGGCGCGAAGCGCTGCTGAACTACACGCTGCTGCTCTCAGAGTTAGCCCAGCCGAGCGGCCTCTATTACGCCGACGGGCTGCTGTATTTCGCCGACAGCGAGTCGAGCAGCATCCGGGTGGCCGATTTCACCACAGGCGTGGTGCGGACGCTCGCCGGGCCGCTGGAGAACACTTTGTTCGATTTCGGGGACGTGGACGGCCCGGTCGGGGTCTCGCGCATCCAGCACCCACTGGACGTGGTCGGCACGCCGGAGGGCCTGCTCTACATCGTCGATACCTACAACAACAAGGTCAAGCGCGTCAACCCGGCCACGAGCCAGACCACCAGCGTGTTTGGCCTTGGCGAGACGGGCGGATTCCGGGATGGCGATAGCGGAACGGCCCAGTTCGACGAGCCGGGCGGGCTGGACTACGCCGACGGCAGGCTGTACGTGGCCGATACGAACAACCACGCGATCCGGGTGATCGACCTGGCGGCGGGTGAGGTGAGCACGGTGGCCTTCCCCAACCCGGAGGCGCTGCGCATCGAGGAGGACGTGCTCGTCGTGGGCGGCAACCAGACAGCCGACCCGGACGTGGTGCTGCCGGAGCAAACAGTGGCGGCGAGCGCGGGCCAGATCGTGCTGGCGCTGACCCTGCCGGAGGGCTTCACGATCAACTCGCTGATCGATTCGTTCGTCACGTTTTCCTCCGATGGCGACCACATCCTGTTCAACGAGGACGACCTGACCAGCGTCGTCGACGAGACGACGATCCGCGTGCCGGTCGAGCTGACGGCAGGGGAGGACACCCTCTACGCCGATCTGACGCTCTACTACTGCCGCTATGGCGAGGAAGGGATATGCCTGATCGATACGGAGGTTTTTGAGGTGCCGCTGGACATTCAGCCAGGGGCGGCGGGGGACGAGGTCGTGATCGAGCACGCCGTCGAGCTTCCGGAGCTGTAATCACACACCGGCCAATCGCCCACAGCGCATAAACGGGTGGTGTCATGTGACGTTTGTCACGGGCATCACCCGTTATTTTTGTGCTGATTCCAGGGGATAAGCCCCCTGACGGAGTGACTCGCGGCTGATTCTCGCATATACTCGGCCTGGGCCAGGGGACTCTCACCCGCGGACATTGACTCCACTCACACCGTGGCCCCTAAGGGAGCAGCCATGCCCGGACTGCCAGACCTGCCAGCGCTCGATACGCTCACCCTGATCGGCATCACGATCGGCGCGGCGTTTTTCACCGGCCAGGTTTTTCGCCGCCTGGGCATCCCCCAGGTGGTCGGGTTTATCGTCGGCGGGGTCTTCCTCGGCCCGTCTTTTCTACACGTCGTCCCGGCGGAATTGAACACCAGCCTCACCTTCGTCAGCGAGATCGCGCTGGGCCTGATCGGCTTCGACATGGGCGGGCACCGGCGCTTCGACGAGCTGCGCAAGATGGGGCGCAGCATCCTGCTGATCGTGCTGTTCGAGGCGTTTGGCGCGTTTGTGCTGGTCGGGGCGGGCGTCTATGCGCTCACCGGGGAGCTGCAAACCGGGCTAATCTTAGGCGCGCTGGCTTCGGCCACCGCCCCCGCCGCCACCGTCGACGT
>JARRJX010000071.1:0-7265 GCA_037388645.1 Chloroflexota bacterium | reverse complement strand
GTTTGTCGGGTTCCCGAAAGCCGAATCCGAGCGCCTGGCTGGTCAGCCTGCCCGCTGGGAGGCAGTCGAGGGGTGCCTGGACGAGGATTTCAGGGTAGGGGATGCCTACCGGGTGCCCGCCGCCAGCAGCGCGGCGCTGCGGGACGCGTTTGGCCTGCCCGCCGGGGACGAAGCGGGCGACCTGGTGCTCGTGCCGCTGCGATCGAGCGGCGGGGAGCCGATGGGCGCGCTGGTGGTGGATCAGCCGATCGGGGGGCAGACGCCGACCGGCAACACGCTTGAGCTGCTGCAAATCTTCGCCAACCAGGCCGCGGTCGTGATCGAGAACAGCCAGCTGTACTCGTCGATGGAGGCGCGCGCCGAGGAGCTTTCTGCCAGCCTGGAGAACCTGGAGCACAGCTACCAGGAATTAGACCGGCTCTCCCACGAGATGATCCGCAAGGACGTGGAGCTTTCCCAGGCAAACGAGCTGCTCAACCTGCGGGCGCAGCGCCTGCTGGCGCTGCACCGGGTGATGGAGAGCGTCGACACCACCCAGGACACCGAGATGGTCATGCAGGAGATCGCCTCCGCCGTGGTCAGGGAGATGGACGTCGACCACTGCCTGCTGATCCTGGGGGGCGGGAGCTACCTTGCCCCGCTGCACATCGCTGCCTCTGCTGGCTCGGTTCCGGAACGCGCGGAGCTGGAGGCGCTCCTGGACGGGGACGACCCGATCTCCAGGGCGTTCAAGAACAGGGAGGCGGTCGTTTACCAGCTGGACGATGGGGACAGCAGCGCGGCGAAGCTGGCCCGCGCCCTGGGGGCCTATGCCCTGATTGCCATCTCCTTCCAGCTTGAGCCATCGGTGACCGGCGTGCTGCTGGTGGGCAGCACCAGGGAGGGCGTGCCCTTCAGCGGCGAGGATCGTGACCTGCTGAACCTGCTCGCCAGCCAGATCACCGTCGAGTATGAGAACGCGCGCCTCTATCAGGCGGTTCAGTCCGAGGCGGCCTCCGCCGCCGGGGAGCGCGACCGGCTCCAGCAGCTCCACATGACCACCACCACCTTGCAGCAGACCGAGAACGTGGAGGAGCGCCTGAACGTGATCGCGCGCGGGCTGCACGCGGTGGGCTGGAATCGGGTGGCGATCTCCCTGGTGGACGAGAACCTGGACTCGATCAAGCTGATCACCGAGGGCTACCTGCCGAAGCAGCGCAGCGAGCTTATCGAGTCGCTGGTGCCCGGCCAGGAGTGGCAGGCGCGGCTCGACGACGAGCTGTTCCGCTCGACCCGGATGGGCATGTGCTATTTCCTCGCCCACGACCATCCCTGGGTGCAGGAGCACCTTGAGCCTGTCGAGGCGGGCGTGGACTACGGCCCGGACGACTGGCACCCCGGCGACCAGCTTTACCTGCCGATGTACGCGGGCGGCGAGATCATCGGCTGGACGATCCTGCGCGACCCGATCTCCGGCAAGCGCCCAGACCCGGCCAGCATGCGGCCTATCGAGCTGTTTGTCCGCCAGGCGTCGTCCGCGCTGGAGAACGCCCGCCTCTACCAGGAGACCCTGGACCTCAAGAGCTACAACGAGGCGGTCGTCCAGTCGATTCAGCAGGGCATCGTCGTCACCGACGCGAAAGGGTACGTCGAATCATTCAACGCCTTCATCCGCGACCAGTACGCCTGGCCGGAAGAGGCGGTCGGCCAGAACCTGTTCAAGGTGGAGCCGAAGCTGGCGGTCATCGAGGGCGACCTGGCGATGGTCGCCAGGGATAAGCAGCCCGCCGAGCGGTCGGGCGTGCAGTACCTGGTGGCGGACGAGGTTCACACCCTCAACATCTACATGTATCCGCGCTACGATGAGACCCGGTGGGTGACCGGGGTCGTGATCCTGATCGAGGACGTCACCCAGCGCACCCGCCTGGAAGCGGACATGGCGCTGCGCGGGCAGCAACTCGCCGCGCTGAGCGAGGTCTCCCGCCAGATCACGGCGACGCTCAGCGTCGACCACGTGGTGGGCAACGCGCTCGACCAGGCGCGCGAGGTGATCCGCTACGACCGGGTCGTCCTGTGGCTGCGCGACATGGAGAAAGACACACTGGCGATGATCGGCGTGCGCGGCTACGTGGACGACACCGCCACGCTGGAGCCGGTCGTCCGGGTGGGCGATTATCCACGCCTGGCCGAGATCGTCCGGGAAAAGCTCCCCGTCCTGGTCGAAGACCTGCGGGACAAGGCAGGCTCCATCGAGGATTCGTTCGTCACGATGCGCACCTGGCTGGGGCTGCCGCTGATCAGCGGCGGCGACGTGATCGGCGTGATCGTCTTCGAGCGCATCGATCCACACGCCTACGCGCCCGCCGACACCCAGGTGGCGACGGCGTTCACCAACCAGGTGGCGGTGGCGCTGGAGAACGCCCGGCTCTTCGAAGAAGCCAAAGAGCAGGCGCAGGAGCTTCACAGCCGCACCAACCGGCTGGCGCAGCTTAACAGCATCTCCAACACCTTTGGACGCTCGCTCGACCAGCAGAGCATCATGCAGACCGCCGTCGACGTGATGGCCCAGACCCTTGAGATGACCCAGGGCAGCGTGATCGTGTTCGATCACGCCGGGGACGTGGGCGAGCTGACCATCCAGCACCCCTCTAACCCTGACGGCTCGGTTGAGACGATCCGGTTGAAGATTGACGGTAACCCGGCTTTCGAACATCTATGCGGGTCGAAGACGCCGCTGGTCGTCGACGACGTGTCCTCTGACCCGGTGATGGCTGGCATGCAGCCATTCTTGAAAGCGCGCAATGTCAAGTCGGTCCTGATGACCCCGCTGGTGGTGGGCAACGAGGTGATCGGCACCATTGCGCTGGAAGAGACGAATGCGCCTCGCACATTCGAGGCCGAACACGTCGAGCTGGCACAGACGATCACCAATCAGGCGGCGGTTGCCGTACAGAACGCTCGTCTGTTCCAGGAGACGGTCACTCGTCGAGCGGAGTTAAGCATCTTGTTTGAAGCAGGCCGAATCGCATCTTCATCACTTGATCTGTACAACGTCGTCCACAACGCTGCCCGTTATTACGTGCGTGCCATGGATGTCAGCAGCGCCACCATCTCGATGTGGGACCCGGAGGCGGATTCGCTGGTCACCCTGGTCGAGTTCAGTCGGTCGAACGGCACGCGCCCTCTCAACGAGCTGGTGACCCGCAGTGAGCTGGCTCGCTATCCGGTCGTCTCCGAGGTCATCGATGGGCAGGAGCCGACCGTCCTGGCGGCGGCGCTGCCCGGCCTCAGCGAGGCGGAGACGGCCTGGCTGGATCGCCTGGACGCGGCTTCGCTGCTCGTGATCCCGCTGGTGACTCGCGACGAGACGATCGGGCTGGTCGAGCTGGCCGTCAGCGAAGCGGGGCGCGACTTCGACGAGCGGGAGATGCGGCTGGCGCGGGCGCTGAGCGCCTCGGTGGCAACGGCGATGGAGAACGCGCGCCTGCACGACGAGACCCAGAAGCGCCTCACCGAGCTGAGCGAGATCAACCAGATCAGCCGCCAGCTCGCCCAGACGATCTCGGCGGAAGACCTGTTCCGCCTGCTCCACGAGCAGATCAACCGGGTGATCGACGCGGACTCGATCACCGTCGCCCAGCACGAGCTGAAGAAAAACCGGCTGGTGTTCCCCTGCGTGATACGGGGCGGCCTGCGCGTGCCGGTCGAGCCGGTCGCTTATGGCGGTGACCTGTACAGCCACGTGATCGACAACCGGGAGCCGCTTTTGATCGCCCGCGATATGGACCAGGCGCTCAAGAAGCTGAAGCTCACCCACGCCGAGCCGGACCTGAAGTCGTTCATGGGCGTGCCCCTGATCAGCGGCGAGAAGGTGGTCGGCGTGCTGGCGGTCGAGGACTACGAGCAGGAAGGGTCGTTCAACGAGGCCGACCTGCGCGTGCTCGGCCCGATCGCTGCCCAGGTGTCGGTCTCCATCGAGAACGCCCGGCTGTACGGCGAATTGGAGCAGCGCCTTTCCGAGACGACCACCCTCCAGGAAGTCTCGCGGGTGGTCAACTCCGCGCTCGACCTCCAGGAGATCTTCGAGCGGGTGGTAAGCGAGTTAGCCAGCGCCTTCAAGTACCCGCTGCTCGGCCTGTACACGCTTGAGGGGCGCGAGCTGGTGCTCCAGGCGCATCATGGCTACGACGACGACGTCGTCGAGAAGCTCCGCCGGATCAGCGTGGACGGGGAGATTCTGGGCCGCTCGATCATCCAGAAGGAGCCGATCTTCGTCGAGAACGTCCGGAAAGACCCCGACTACGTGCCGGTGCTCGACTGGGTGACCAGCATGGTGGTGGTGCCGGTGCTCTCCGACGAGTTCATCCTGGGCGTGCTGGCGGTGCAGTCCGGCGCGGACAAGCCGCTGACCGAGAACGACCTCCAACTGCTGCGCACCTTCGCCGGGCAGGTCTCCACCGCGATGGTGAACGCCAGCCTGTACGCGCAGATGGTCGAGCTGTCCGAGGAATTGGAGCGCCGCGTCGAGGAGCGCACGCGCGAGCTGCGCGAGGAGCGCGACCGGATCGACACGCTGTTCCGCATCACGGTCGAATTGACCGCCAGCCTCGACCTCGACCGGGTGCTCAACCGCGCCCTGGAGCTGGTCGCCGACGCGGTCGGCGCGGAGCACGGCTCGCTCTACCTGGTCGACCCGCAGTCCGAGATGCTGATCCACCGCGCGGTGATGAGCTCGCAGCAGCTCCTCCCGCCCGGCGGGCGGCAGATTCCGCTCAGCCGCCACGAAGGCATGGCGGGCTGGGTGATGGACAACCGCGAGTCGATCGTGGTCGACAACGTGCAGGTCGACCCGCGCTGGGTGAACGTGCCGGGCACCGAGCACAACCGCTCGCTGCTGGGCGCGCCGCTGATCGCCAACGAGGAGGTGCTCGGCTGCATCTTCTTCACCAGCGACCGCCTGAACGCCTTCCACGAGGGCCACGTGCGGCTGGTCGAGGCCGCCGCCAACCAGGTCGCCACCAGCATCAACAACGCCGAGCTGTACCGCCTGATCCGCGACCAGGCCGAGCGCCTGGGCACGATGCTGCGCAGCCAGCAGACCGAGGCCGCCAAGAGCCAGGCCATCCTGGAAAGTATCGCCGACGGCGTGATGGTGTCCGACCAGACCGGCGAGGTGATCCTGTTCAACGCCGCCTCCGAGCGCATCCTCGGTCTGCGCCGTGACCAGGTGCTGGGCAGGCCGACGACCGAGATGGTCGGCATTTACGGCGCGGGGGCCGAGCGTTGGACGGAGATGCTCATCGAGTGGGGCAAGGACCCTGGCACCAGCCGGGGCGCTTTCCTCTCCGAGCAGATCGAGGTGGGCGAGAAGATCGTCTCGGTGCACGTCTCGCCGGTGGCGCATGGCGACGAGCTGCTGGGGCTGGTATCGGTCTTCCGGGACATCACTCGCGAGGTGATGGCCGACCGGATCAAGACCGAGTTCGTCTCGAACGTGTCGCACGAGCTGCGCACGCCGATGACCAGCATTAAGGGCTATGCCGACCTGCTGCTGCTGGGCGCGGCGGGGGAGATCACCGACGAGCAGCGGCGCTTCCTGGAGATCGTGAAGACCAACGCCGACCGCCTGAGCCTGCTCGTGAACGACCTGCTGGATATCTCCCGCATCGAGCAGGGCCGCGTCCAGCTCGACCTGCTGGACGTCGACCTGCACGAGCTGATCGGGGGCGTGATCGACGTGATCGAGGGGCGCAAGGAGAACGACGGGCGCAGCATCGAGCTGGCAGTCGACATCCCCGAAGACCTGCCCAACATCCAGGCAGATTACGACCGGATCACCCAGGTGATCACCAACCTGGTGTCCAATGCCTACCAGTACACGCCCGACGACGGCAAGGTGACGGTCAAGGCCACCCCCCAGGAAGAGGGCGTGCTGATCGACGTGATCGACACCGGGATCGGCATCTCCGAAGAGGATCAGGAGCGCATTTTCGAGCGCTTCTTCCGGGGAGAGGACCCGATGGTGATGCGCGCTGCCGGGACTGGCCTGGGCCTCTCCATCGTGCAGCACCTGGTCGAGATGCACCATGGTAAAGTGACGCTTGCCAGCAAGCTGCACGAAGGGACGACCTTCAGCGTCTGGCTGCCCTACGTCGTCGAGAGCGCCGAAGATCGTCGCCAACCGAAGTGGGAGGCCTGATCCTGCCCCCCACCAGCCTACCTGTGTTAGAATAGCTGGCCTGATAGTAGTCCCGGCTGGAGAACCCGATTTATGGCAAAGATACTTATCGCAGAAGACGAACCTGATATCCGCGAGCTGCTGGCCTTCACCCTCAAATACGGTGGCTTCGACGTGGTGACCGCCGCCAACGGTCTGGAGGCGGTCGAGCAGGCGCAGAAGAACAAGCCGGACATGATCCTGCTTGACGTGCGTATGCCCCGCATGACGGGCTACGAGGCGTGTAAAGTCCTCAAGGAGAAGCCGGAGACGGCAGGCATCCCGATCGTCTTCCTGTCCGCCAAGGGGCAGGAGGCCGAGGTCGAGCGTGGCATCGAGGCGGGGGCGGTGGACTACATCCTCAAGCCCTTCGCGCCGGATACCCTGATCTCGCAGATCAAGAAGCTGCTGGACAAGGCTGGCTCCAAAGACGGCTCGCCGGAATCGGCCAGGAAAGCGCGCGCCGCGAAAACCGAAAAAGCCGAGAAAACCGAAAAAGCCGAGAAGCCGGAAAAGCCGGAAAAAACCGCGAAAATCGAGACAGCCGCGAAAACCGAGACATCCGCCAAGGCTGAGACATCCGCCAAAACTGAGACATCGGAGAAAGCCGAGACATCGGAGAAAAAAGACAACCACCAAAAATAGTCTCTGTCTCCCGCGACTCGCGTGCCGCACATGGGTGCCTCCTGTGTGTGGCACGTTCTTTGTTGAAGAAACCGGGCGGGTGGCTATAATCCATCAGCACGCTTGTCGAGTTGTTGACTGGGAAAATCCCAACAGATTGAAATGTTGTTGATAAGGGAAGCACTATGACATCGCCACTTCTCAGCCGCCGGCGCTTTCTGGTCGCCTCCGGCCTGGGCGCGGCTGCGCTGGCCGCGGCCCGCGTTCAGACCGCCTTCGCCGGTCAATGGGGCCGGATCAGCCAGGACGAGGAAGACCCGACGGCGGAGCTGATCTCCTACAACGACCTGTTTGGCAACCCGCCCTTGCTGGGCCGGGTGCATGGGGCGGCCTGGCTGCGGATATTCACCGCGCCGACCCCCCGCGCCAGCTCCGTCGACCGGGT
>JARRJX010000070.1:0-7321 GCA_037388645.1 Chloroflexota bacterium | reverse complement strand
GACGACAGTGCGGCGCTCAGCCAGGGGATCGGTTTTGGCTGGCATGCGGAGTGGGCGGGCACCGCCTACGCCTTCACCATCGACCCCAACGGCGAGTGCCGCTTCTGGGACAACACCGCCGACACAGACTGGATCACCAAGCAGGCGGGGAGTGTCGCGGGCTTCGACGAGGGGCTGAGCCAGCATACGGTGGCCGTGGTGATCGAGAACGGCGAGGCGCTTGGTTACGTGGATGGGACGTTCTGCACCCGCTACGCGCTGGCGAGCTACGAACCGGGGGTGCCCGGTGTGGTCGCGCTGGGGCCGGGGAAGGCGACCTTCGACGATTATTTCGTCTACGTGTTCCCCTAGCCGTGCCGCCCCCTTTCGCCAACTGCCATATAGACGCTACAATCCTTTCACCGCACCGGAGTCTGAACCTGCCCGCAAGGAGAAGCACCGCACATGGCCGAGACACTCACCAGGCGCTACCTGGAACACACCCTGCAAACCGACCTGGGGTTGAGCAGCGAGGTTGACGTGCTGGCCCACGTCGACCTGTCCTCGATGGGGGACGTGGAGGGCGGGGCGGAGACGGTCGTCGACGCGCTGCTGGCCTGCTCCGGGACGCTGGTGATGCCCGCCTTCACCTACCAGACCCAGATCATCCCCCAGCTCGGCCCGCCGGACAACGCCATCGTCTACGGCACCGGGGACGCGGTCAACGCCAAGGCGGAGATTTTCCGGCCCGACCTCCCCGTGCACCCCGACTGCGGCTCGGTGTCCGAGGCGCTCCGCCAGCGCGAGGAGACTTTGAGAAGTACCCACCCGATCCTGTCCTTCGTCGCCCAGGGGCCGCACGCCCGCGAGGTGCTCGCCTCCCAGACGCGCCAGAACCCGCTGGGGCCGGTCGGCTGGCTGGAGGCGCACGACGGGGTCGTCCTGCTGCTGGGCGTCGACCAGCGCCGCAATTTCGCCCTGCACCTGGCCGAGCAGCGGGCCGGGCGCAAGACCTTCACCCGCTGGGCGCTCACCATCGACGACATCGAGGAGCTGGCGTACATCCCCGGCTGCACGGAGGGCTTCAACGAAATCTGGTACGACCTGCTGAGCGTAGCCACCGTCAGCCGGGTTGGGCTGGCACGGGCCGAGGTGATGCCCATCGAGGCGATGCTTGAGGTCGCCGAGCTGCGCCTTGCCGTCGAGCCGAACCTGATGCTGTGCGACAAGCCGAGCTGTCTGAGCTGCCGGGCGCGCGAGGTATAAAACCTATCCGTAAATTCATTTCATGAATTTCGGATAGGTTGGGGGGGCAGCGTTTTAGCCGGTCAGCATTTCAGCCTACAGCCATCAGCCTTTGGTGTCTGCGATGTGCGGATCAACCGCCTCCCTCATCCCGCTCGGCGGCGTCCGCCTCGAAGATCGCCTCCGCGTAGGCGGCCAGCAGATCGGCGCGCTCTGGGTCGATTTCCCGCTTGCCGAGGTATAGATCGAACAGCTCGATAGGCGCTAACCCCTCAGGTCGCTCGACTCCCAGCCGGGTGCGCACCGGGTAGTCGATGTTCCGCTGGATGGCGGCCAGGAAGGCCGCGCCGCTCAGGGCGCTCTTGATGTCCCGGTCGCGCAGCAGCGGTTCGTTCTCCGGGGTGGCGGTCACGATCACCCGCACGACCGCGTCCGAGAGGTCGTAGCGGCTCAGCTCGTCGATCACCGCCTGGGTCGGGTCGGGCAGGCCGCGCACGTCGACTCGCACCGTCACGAAAGGCCGGGCGGGCAGCTCGATGAATTCGTAGGTCGTCTCCCCCCGCGCCAGGCTCACCCAGCAGAACCCCTTGGTGTCGCCCTCCTCCCCAAAGTCGATCCGCTCCAGGCTGCCGCTGTAGACCACCGGTGGGTAGCGCCCCGCGTTCATGTCCTGGTGATAATGGATGTGCCCCAGCGCGACGTAATCCCAGGCCGGGTCGGCCAGCGTGCTGGTCAGCACGGCCACGTCGCGGCCCAGCATCACGGCGCGCTCGGAGCCGAGCTTGGCCCCCTGCACGGTGAAGTGCCCGGTGAGCACCGCCGGGATCGCCGGGTCGACCTGCTCGGCCAGGTTGCGGATCAGCAGGTCGACCTGCTCGCGCATCGCCCGGTCGAGGTCTTCGATGCTCAGCCCGGAGAGCGACATGTCGGCCAGCAGCCGCTGCTTGACCGGGTACGGCACCGTGGCGACCTGCACCGGGCCGCGCCGCGTCTCGACCGTCAGCAGCCGGTCGGCCCGCCCCACCACCACGTTCTCCACGTCCAGCGTGTGGAAAATCTCCACGCTCGACGCCTTCTGCGACATCGACGGGATGTCGTGGTTGCCCACCAGCAGCACGACCGGGCACACCGCCGCCAGCCGCTTGATCCGCCGGGCGAACTCGCGCTGGAAGGTCGGGTTTGGCGTACTGCTCTTGAAGGCGTCGCCCGCGAAGATCACGAGGTCGGCTTCGTTCTCCTCGGCAAACTCGATGATCTCGCCGAAGCGGCGCAGGAAATCCATCACCCGGCTGCTGATCCCGGTCGTGGGGTCGATCTTGCCGTAGTTCTCCATGCCGATGTGCACGTCGGCGAAGTGCAGCAGGCGGATCGGTTCTGACATGTTTGGCTTTCCTCAAACACTCAAGTTAGTGCGACGAATGAGATAATAGATCATTATATGTATCACATCGATCAATAATGCGTCCAGATTCTCCTCAGCTCGCAGCCTAAGAGTTCCTCAAGTTTCCTTTTCATTTTATCTTCCAGGTCCCTGACGTTCGGGTTAAGCGCTTCGAGCGAAAACCGGGCAAAGCCTGCGGGCCAATCGTAGATAAGGTCGTTTAGCGAAACGCCGCTGGCGCAACACGGAGTAGTGATGCCGAGTTCGCTAAACTTGGTTTCATAGGCTGTGTCCATTGCCTGCTGCCACCATTCTGTTTCAAGGGTTACGCCACAAACCGGACACCTGACTCGTTCAAAGTTCCCGCCCTGGTCAACAAACCGAACCGTATCCGATAATTCGATGTATACCTCACGCGCCTGTGGAAGGTGAGAGGCAAGCAATTTGCGAGCCTGGTTCTGAGCTTCAGCATCAGGAACGTAGTCTGGAACCGTGGGGATCAGCCGAAGGATATTGTCAGACATGAGCGTCACGCATCCAATTGCCAGTGCCAGGTGCTCAGGGCAGCTCCGGCCACCACAGCCGTCGCAGCCGCGACCACCCCACCCGCCAGATCAGCATCATCACCAGCGTGGCCAGCGTGGCGACCACCACGAAGGACGCCGCGACCGGCCTGGCGAGCCACACCGCGCGCATCACCACGCCCAGCGGCGCGGCGAGCAGCGCGGCCAGCGCGGTGCGCCAGATCACCCGCCCCAGCGGGTAGAGCGCCCTGCCGCTGTACATCCCCACCACCGTCCCCACCAGCACCCAGGCCAGGATGAAAGGCGCGGCGGTGTTGGCGAAGGCCATCAGCGCCCCCTGCCCCGCCCGCACGCTATGGCTGGCCCGCCCCAGCAGCACGAACAGGATCAACACGAACATGTCGCCCGCCACCAGCGCGATAAGCTCCCAGCGGGGCAACCAATCGGGATTCGTGGTGGGCGTCTCGATCTCCGGCGCGGCGGGCGGCTCGCTCGATTGTTCGCTCAGCATCTTCTAGAAATCCATCCAAATCTCGAATACCATGTTATTGTAGGCCGGGCCGAGTATACCATATCCGGCGGTATAGAGGGCGTGATATGAAACACCGCCCAACGCTAACCCATTGGCGGCATCTGTCTGCCGCGAAATTGCAACGTGCGGCGCTCTTTCAATGCGACTGGTTATTAGGACATACATCCATATAGTGCAGGATGAAATTGACCACTCGGCACAGACGAACTTATGATATAGTAGTGGTAGAGGATAAGAACGAACCCTTCATCTCTGCCTGCAAGCTATCCTCCTTGAATAGTTGCACATATGGAACCCCACGAAGTAAGCGCAAGTAAAAAGGAGAAACAACGATAATAACAGTCGACGTAGTGATCTATGGGCCAATCGCCAGATACGCTGGTGGGCGTCACATCAGCCGTCTCGACCTCGAATTGGAACAGGGCAGCACACTGGGCGATATCTACGATCACCTGGGTATTCCCGCCGAGGAAAGGGGATACGTATTCCTGAACTCGGTTTTAGCCGACGTACCTGGCCTCAGCGTTTCCCGCAACGAACCGCTGCAACACGGCGATCACGTTGGTATTTTCTCTACTACCCATATGTGGCCCTATCAATACCGTGATGGCTTTCCCATGACCGATTCGCTGACTACGGCGCTCGCGGAGCGTGGAAGTATGCATCACTCATATCGGTAACCGGGGATATCTGATGTGGTGGTATCCCTTACATCAAGGCAAGAAGGAGGAAATCTGTTATGGCTAGGAAGATCCTTCGCATTAACATGAGCACCCTTGAGGCCGTCTACGAGGATGTTCCTGAGAAATG
This sequence comes from Chloroflexota bacterium, assembly GCA_037388645.1. Classification (GTDB taxonomy): domain Bacteria; phylum Chloroflexota; class Anaerolineae; order Aggregatilineales; family UBA3940; genus JARRJX01. The sequence goes on along the minus strand of JARRJX010000070.1, from coordinate 2,850 downwards.
GGCCAGGTGGGCCGGACGCGGCCTGACGTCGGCAATCGTCGCCGACGAAGTCGAGCCGACCTGCCACCCACTTGGGCCGCAGAACAAGCTGGTCATCGCCCCAGGCTGGGTAACCGGGACACCCGCCGCGCCCAGCAGTGGCCGCACGTCCTTCGGAGGCAAAAGTCCCTTGACAGGGGGCATCAAGGAATCCAACGCTGGCGGGCTGTCCGGCCAGAAGATCGCCAAGCTGGGTTTGGCAGCCATCATTCTCGAAGGCATGCCCGCTGATCCTGGGAAGTGGTACAAGCTGATCATCACCAAAGACGGTGTCGAGTTCCAGGATGCCTCTGATGTCGAAGGCAAGGGTATGCTCGAAGTCGGTCCAACGCTGTGGGATAAATACCCCGGCACTGCCGTGATCGGCATTGGCCCCACCGGTGAAATGAAGCTGTCCAACGCAGGTATCTCGGTCAATGACCCAGAGAATCGTCCAGGGCGCTATGCGGGACGCGGTGGCCTCGGCGCTGTGATGGGCGCTCGCGGAGTCAAGGCGATAGTGGTTGATGACAGCGGTGGCCCTGGCGTGGCAATCGCCGACCGTGAGAAGTTTGATAGTGGCCGCCGTCGCCTGACGCAATCTATCTCAGAGCACGACCTGACCAAGCGCGACGGGGCGCTCGCCACCTACGGCACAGCCGTGCTGATCAACATCCTCAACGAGGCGGGCGGACTGCCAACCCGCAACTTCAGCAGTGGGAGCTTCGAGCACGCTGCCGACATCTCTGGCGAGAAGATAACCGAGCTGATCGAGGAGCGCGGCGGCGAGGGCGTCGTCTCACATGCCTGCAACCCTGGCTGCATCATCAAGTGCTCTAACGTGTTCCCCGACGAAGGCGGCGTGGAACTCGCTTCCGCCGTCGAATATGAGTCGGATTGGGCGCTCGGTGCGAACTGTGGCATCGGCGACATTGACATCATTGCCAAGATGATAACTCAGTGTAACGATCTGGGCCTGGACACCATCGAGATGGGCAACACCATCGCCATCGCCATGGAGGGTGGCCTGCTGGAGTTCGGTGATGGCGAAGGCGCTCTCAAGCTCTTCGACGAAGTCCGGAATAAAACCCCATTGGGTCGCATCCTGGGCCAGGGTGTCGAGGCGACGGCCAGGGCGTTTGGCGTCTACCGCGTGCCAACCGTCAAAGGACAGTCCATGCCAGCTTACGAGCCACGTGCCGTCAAGGGCATCGGCATTACCTACGCCACCAGCCCAATGGGCGCTGACCACACGGCTGGCTACACGATCGCTCCTGAGATTGCGGGCGTGGGCGGTAAGGTAGACCCGCTGACCGAAGAGGGTAAAGCCGATCTCTCGCTGACCTTCCAGGCGGCCACCGCCTTCATCGACAGCACTGGTTACTGCCTGTTCATCGCGTTCCCCATACTCGACATTGCCGAAGGTTGGGCGGGTATGGCCGACACGGTGGCTGGCGTGACGGGGATGGCGATCACAGGGGATGACGTTGTCCCGATGGGCAAGGAAGTACTCAAGGTCGAGCGTCTGTTCAACGAGCGAGCCGGTTTTACCTCGGAGGACGACCGTCCGCCCGAATTCATGCTGCATGAGGAGCTGCCACCTCACAATGTGAAGTGGACAGTGCCGAATGAAGACCTCGATCAGGTCTACGCCTGGGTTCACGAGGATTGACGGTGATGGTTGAGGTCCATGCCTTTGCGACCTTAAAGAAACACCTGCCAGATGGCGGTAAGGCCGAAGTCGAGATCGAGCCCGGAGCCACAGTCGACGACCTGGCCCGGCGACTCGACATCCCGGTAGACGAGGTCAAGATCGTCATGCGCAACGGACGTCACGTTGAGTTACGGGACACCGTTCAAGATGGCGACCGGGTGGCTTTCTTCCCTGCGGTCGGCGGCGGGTGATGGGAACGGCAGGGCCAAACAACTGAAGCATCAGTTCGGAGTGAGCCGGGGGCGTCTGTTAACGCGGGCGACCACCGGCTCACTTGTATTTCTGGCTGGGGAGGAGAGAGGCGATTGGCTGACTTACTGACCGGAGACGAACAGGCCCGTTATGCCCGGCAGCTCGCCCTCCCCGGATGGGGGGAAGCGGCGCAGTGGAAGCTCAAACAGGCCACGGTCTTCATTGCCGGGGTTGGCGGCCTGGGGAGTTTTGTAGCGCAGTGTCTGGCCGCCGCCGGGGTTGGCAGGCTGGTGCTGTGCGACCCAGACACCGTCCAGCTTTCTAACCTGAACCGCCAGACTCTCTATTCCACGGAACATCTGGGTGCCCCAAAAGCAGCGACCGCCGCTCAGGTACTCCACGCGCTCAACCCGACCATCAGCGTCGAAGCCATCCCAGCCCGGATCGACGAGGACAACTACCGGCAGATCATCGGTCAGCCCGATATCGTCGTTGACTGCCTGGACAACTTCGCCGGGCGCTTCTTGCTGAATGCCTACGCCGTCGAAACCGGTATCCCTTTTGTGCATGGTGGCGTCTCAGGCTGGGCGGGCATGGTGACATTCATTCACCCACCCCGGACACCCTGTCTGGCCTGTCTCTATCCAGAGGCACCGGACGAGCAAGTGACGCCCACTTTGAGTGTCGCGCCCGCCCTGGTTGGCTCCGCGCAGGCGGGAGAAGTGATCAAATATCTGCTGAAGCTGGGCGAGCTGCTGGCGGGCCGACTGCTTACCATCGAAATGGACACCATGCGGGTGGAAATCTTCCAGATGGCGCGCAGCCCATCCTGCCCGGTTTGTGCTGGCGGGGGTAAGCCTCAGTCGTCCGATTCATAAGTGAGGGGGGTGATTCGATCTCTGGGGCGGCGGGTTGATCGGTTGGTG
>JARRJX010000069.1:0-7324 GCA_037388645.1 Chloroflexota bacterium | reverse complement strand
GCTGGGTGTGTCCTGGCCTGATGTCTTATCACGCCCAGCAAAGGGGGAGATGCACGGGTACCGTGCTGTTGGCGACCCCCCAACTACAGGTCGTTTGGGTGATCTGCTGGTGAAACTACACCACGGCCAATAATCGTGTATGGCCGATTTGATCGATATCGCCTGTGCGCCTGGGGTCTTCAATTGGCCGATGAACGATCACCGGCTGCTGAAAAACCCAATAGGCGTAGCAATGTACTCTGTGCAGAGTGGATGCCGGGCGAATCCGGGGGATGGGGGAGAAGGTTGTAGGGGGGAGCGCCAGAATGAATGGCGCGGGCAGTGTGACAGGATGTGCAGGTTGGGATTAGAGAAAGCCTGGCTTTAGATGGTTCGCCCACAGCATCTAATTTGAGTGTACACCGACCCTGGGGCGGCGGTCGCTTGAGGTTCTTCCCGAAAAGTCTGGTGGACTGTCACAGGTAGACAGGCCGAGAAAAACCGACCGGGCGGTCAGCCGTGCAGCGTCTCGCTGGCTGCTCCCGGAGTCTCGTTATTCGTGCCTGTGCCGATGGCTCGCGGCAGATTGGTCCGCCGCGCCCATCAGCCCCGAACGCTGCGAATGATGCGCCGGATGGTGAAGATTCCCGTCGGCTCGAAGCGACGCACCATCAGCACCGAGCAGGGCGCGCGGTCGGCGATCGTGTCCGGGATCGCGCCAACCAGCAGGCTTTTCACCATCCACTCGTTCGACGCGCCGATGATCAGCAGATCGTACCCCCCGGCTTGTGCCTCTTCGAGGATCGGTTCCACCACGTCGGCGTGGACCACCACCTTGATCTCCACCTGCGCTGCCATGTCGCCGATGACGTCCTCGGCCAGGTCTTTGAGCGCCCGCTCCTCGACTTCCATGTTCAGCTCGGCGGACGGCCTGGTCACGCGCAGCAGGGTGAGCTGCACGTCGCCTTGATGGGCGAGCCGGGCGGCCAGCCGCAGGCCGTAGCGCGCGTGCGGCCCGCCGCCCGCCGGGATCAGGATGCGGCGAATGCGGTCCAGGTTCCGCTCGCGCAGCACGGCCACGTTGCAGTGCGCCTCCTGCAAGATCATTTTGTTGGGGTGGCCGTAGATTTGCCCCGCCGAGAGCGGCCCGTGCCAGTCCAGCAGGATCAGGTCCACCGTCTCCCGCAGGCCCGTCACCGCCAGCACCCCGGACGCCAGCCCATGGGCGGCGTGGCGCATCACGCGCATCGGGATGTCTGCGTCCCCTGCCTGCTGCACCAGCGCCTCGATCTGCGTCCCTTTCGTCTGCCCCTGGAAGCGCCTCTCGGCGAAGTCCAGCGGGGTCTGCGGCGGCAGCACGTTGATCTGGGTGAGCACCAGCATGTGCTGGTCGTCGGCCTGGGCCAGCCGGGTAGCCAGCCGGACGACCGGCCCGAGGTCTGCGTCGCCCAGCAGCGGGATAATGATCTCGGTCCCATCCGGGTGAGCGACATCCGCCGCCGCCTGGATCACCCCTTCCAGCGGGCGCTCGCGCGCCCATAACGGGCCGAACTCCCCTTCGACGTTTGCTTTACGGCGCACCCACACAACGTACCAGACTAGGCTGGCAAAGACCAGCCCCAGCCCCGCCGCGCGGGAGTCGGGAGCCATCGTAAAGATCACCGTCAGGCACAGCAGCCCGCCCACCACCGGCAGCACCGGGTACAGCGGCACCCGGAAGGCGGGTTTGTACCAGGGCGGGCGCGAGTGGCGCATCACGACGACTGACAGACACAGCAGCGCGTAGGACACCATAAAGAGAGCGCTGGAGATCTCGGCCAGCGTTTCGGCCTGCCCGATCAGCGAAAGGCCAATGCCGAGCGCTCCGGTCACCAGGATCGAGCGCGAGGGCGTGTTATGCTTGTGGTGGATGTGGTTGAACCAGCCGGGCAGCACCCCATCTCGTCCCATCCCATAGTTGATGCGCGACGAGGCCATGATCGCGGCGTTGGCCGAGGAGAGCGTCGCCAGGATCGCGGCGGCCAGCATCGCCGACGTGCCGAACGGCCCGACCATCTGTCCGGCGGCCTCCACCAGCGGCGCGTCTCGCTGGGCGATGCCTATCCGCGGAAAGGTGCCGGTCAGCACCAGCAGGATGCACGCATACAGGATCGTGGCGATGACCACCGAGCCGATGATCGCCAGCGGCAGGTTGCGCCCCGGGTTTTTCATCTCTTCGGAGATGGTCGAGATTTTCTCAAAGCCGGTAAAGGAGACGATGATCAGGCCGACATTGCCGATCACCACCCCCCATCCCAGCGGGGCGAAGGGGGTGTAGAGCCTCGTATTGATCTGAAAGAATCCCACCCCCACAAAGACCAGCAAGATCACCACCAGGATCACCACAACGAAGTTCTGCACGCTGCCGGTCAGTTTTGCGCCCCGGTAATTGAGCACGGTGAAAAGCAGCCCCACTACCAGCGAGCTGACCCAGGGCGGGATGGGAACCACCAGCGAGATATATTCGCCGCAGGCCAGCAGGTAAAAGCCGCTGGCGAAGGTCAGCCCCAGCCAGTTGCCCGGCCCCACCACCGACCCGGCGAGCGGCCCCATCGCTTCGGTGATAAACGTGTAGCTGCCTCCCGCTCTGGGCATGCCGGTCGCAAGTTCGGAGACGACCTGCGCGATCGGCAGGCAGATCAGCCCTGCGATCACGTAGGAGATGGTGGAGGCTGGACCGGCGCGTTCGGCGGCCAGCGCGGAGAGCACGAAGATGCCCGCGCCGATCATGGTGCCCAGCCCGATGGCGATGCCTTCCTTGAGGCCAAGCTCGCGGATCAGGTGATGGGCAAATTCTGAAGCCGGTTGTTGTGCGCTGTTTTCACTCATTTTCCCGCTCACTGGAATAAATACGCGTGTGCATCGGCAGCGTGGGAACAATCGAGTCGGTCGCGCTGTGGTGCGCTCTTTCTGCTGAGCTGACCATATCGCTTCTAGGCCCGGCATCTAGCGAACTACAATACAACAAGCCAGGATCGGTGTCAATGGGGAAGAGGGTGAAAATGTGTCTCAGTCTGCGCGGACGGGATGGCCTCAGGCACTCTGACGGGCATCCTCGCCGGGCCGGATGCTGGGGCTGGTGTTCAGGGCGGTCATGGTGTGGGTATGAGCGTGGATGTGGATGTGGGCGTGAGTGTGGGCGTAGGCATGGGTGTGGGCGTAGGTGTGGATGTGGGCGTGGGCGTAGGTGTGGATGTGAATGTGGGCGTGGGCGTGAGCGTGGATATGGATGTGGGTGTGGATGTAGATGTGGGTGTGGACGTGGATGTGGGTGTGGATGTGGGTGTGGTCCCGGCGGTCCCGGCGTTCGTTGGCGTGTCTTCTATGGTCAGATGGTTGCCCTGTACGACGAACAGATCGACCTTCACCCGGCGGTTGAGTGCAGCCTCCAGGTCGCTTTGCAGGGCTTGCATGTCGGCGTTGGTGATCGGGTGGGTGGTGTAGAGCGTGCCGCCGATCGTCACCTCGCGCGGGCTTTGCTCGACCTTGAACTCGACCAGCTCCACGTCACCCCATTTGGTGACCGTCTGGTGGACGATGTTGAGCGCCTGGCTTTCCACTCGGCCCTGCCGCACCGCACCGGCCAGGATCAGGGCGAGCGGGATGCTGACCACGACCAGCGAGATGATGGAGAAGATCAGGCCGCGCCGCAGCCGCTGCTGGCGCTCGATCCGGCGCGGGGGCCGTGCCCCCAGCAGCAGGAACACCACCGACGACGAGACGATGATCCCGGAGAGGTTCGCCACAAACAGCAGGAGCGCCCCCCCGGCGATGCCGACGTCGCCCAGCGCCAGCCCGATCCCCACCGTGCAGACAGGCGGCATCAGCGCGGCGGCGATTGCCACGCCTGGCAGCGCCGCCCCCACTTCCTCACGGGCGATGGCATAGGCCCCCGCCATACCGGAGAAGACCGCCACCCCCAGGTCGAGCAGGTTGGGGCGCGTGCGGGACACTATCTCGGCGGTCGCCCCGGCCAGCGGCGAGATCAGCGTGGCGATCATTGCCAGGAAGATGGCGAGCAGCACGCCCTGCACCGTGGCCGTGATCGCGTCGCTCAGGATGCGCTCGTCGCCAAAGACGATCCCGGTGGCGGTCGCCACGATCGGGCTCATCAGCGGGGCGACGAGCATCGCGCCGATGATCACCGCCGGGCTGTTGAGCAGCAGCCCCAGCGAGGCGATCAGCGCCGAGAGGGCGATCAGGACGAAGTAGTTGATCGTAGGCCGGGACGCCGCCCGCATCCGCTGGAACAGGCCCAGTTGTTCCTCCCCATTCAGTTGGGGGAGCATGTCGGAGAGCGACTGCCACGCCCGGCGGGCGACGAAGCCGGGCAGGCCCGTGTATCCGCGCACCAGCGCCATCGGGACTTCGATCTGCTGGGCAAGCTGCACGGGGAGCTGCCCGAAAGGCTGCTCGTCCAGGAATGTCTGCTCGCTGGCCCCCAGCAGCAGCGCGTCGTAATTCTTGCTGGCGTCGAGCAGCCCTTGAAAGACGTTCCGCGCCCGGATGACGGACGTCTCGACGCGCTCGGCTTCGCTCAGCCCGGCGCGCTCGGCCTGTAGCATGGCATAAGATTTGGCCTCTTCGGCGGTGCTGCGGGCGACGTTCACCAGCGTCACCGTCCCGCCCGATTGCGCCGTCATCGCCAGGGCAAGTTCCGCCCCGCGCGGCGCGTGTGGCCCGCCGGCGATGGGCACCATGATGCTGTTCAGGCGCTCCGGCCATTCGCCGGAGACGATGGCTACGTCGCTGGGGGAGTGCTCCAGGATTTCTTCCACGATGTGGCCGATCCGCCCCTCGTCTTCCTGGCGGGGGTTCCAGCCCATGACGACCAGCTCCGCCGACTCCTCCTGCACGGTGTCGATGATCCCCTGGGCGATGCTGCGCGAGAGGCGCGTCACCCCTTCGACTTCCACGCCCAGTTTTTCCGTGTCTCGCAGCAGCCGCTCCATCAGCGTGTGTTTGATGCGCGCCTGGTAACTGCGCGAGTCCAGCGCGACCTGCTCTGGCACCTCGACCACCTGCACCAGCACCACGTGCCCGCCGTTATGGTGGGCCACCGCCGCGCTGAAGTTCACCAGGCTCGAAGCGGTGTCGGGGTTGGCGATCGGCACCACTACCGGGTAGCGCGAGGTGATGTCAGGGCGGCGCGCGTCCTGGAAGACGGTGACCCCCAGCTGCGAGGTGCGTATCCGTGGGCGCGCCACCTGGAAGTAAACCAGCGCCCCCAGCCCGAACCACACCACCCCCAGCGCCAGGGTCGGCAGGCTGAGTGCGGTCAGCAGCAGGGCGTCAATTGCCGCGCCGGTGGCCGGGATCGCCGGGTACAACGGCAGCCTGTAGTTGCCGCTCTCGTCACGCCCCAGCATGATCTGGGCGAGGTTGATGCCGATGCCCATCACCAGGAAGGTCAGGGCGGCCCCTTCGGCCACGTCCACGACCTGCGACAGGGCCAGGGCCAGCAGAGTCATCAGGCTTTGGGCGACCACCAGCAGGATCGGCGTGTCGAAGCGGGAGTTGAGCCGCAGCAGCGCGTCAGGCAGCCAGCCATCCCCGCCGATGATCTGCATTTGCCGCAGCGTGAGCAGGGCAAGCACCTGCCAGGCGACGCCCGTCGCCAGCAGGCCCACTCCCCAGAGCGCCAGCGGGCCATATGTGGGCTGGATCGCAGTCACCATCGACTTCAGCGTGGTGGCGGAAGGCAGGGCAGCGTGGGCGATGATCGCGAATATCGCCGCCAGGACCGGCCCGCCGAAGATCGTCGCCAGCGAGGAGCGGAACACCCCGCGCCCGCTTTGCATGTCGGCGGTCATCTCGGTGGCCCACATCGCAGCCGCCAACAGGGCGATCCCGCCGAAGGGGGTGCCGCCGCGCTGGCTGACAGCGGCGATCGTGCCGGTGTCCGGCTTCAGCGCCAGCAGCAGCAGCGCCAGCAGGGTGACGCTCAGCATGGCGAGGCCAACCAGCCACGCCGTCAGCCGCCAGGCGGGGCGCTGGCCCAGGATGTTGGTGATGGTGAAGAACAGCAGGATGACGAGTATGAAGAGGAAGGGGTTGATCGTGGGCAGGGTGACCTGCAGCATGTCGCCAGCGGCCTGGAGCAGGTTGCCCGCGTAAGCGGCGAATGACTGGGCGAGCAGCGCGCTCAAAACCGCCCAGCCCAGGATGTAGTTCCAGCCGGAGAAGAAAGTGAGCCGGGGCCGCTCGACGGCTTGCATCAGGCGGTGGCTGCCCCCCAGTTGTCCGATCCGCCTGCGGAGCTGCGCGTAACACAGCGCGGTGGGGATCATCACGACGCCGATCAGGATGTAGGCCAGGCCCGTGCTCCCCCTGGAAGACGCCTGAACCTCGTCATACAGCACGAATAGTCCGATGATCACCCACAGACCGGCGTTCAGCAGCCGCGCCCAGCCCGGGCGAAGCTGTCTGCTCCTCCGCCAGGTGATCGGCAGCGCGGAAGCGATCGAGTCGGTCGCCATATTGCGCTCTCCCCTGTTTAAAGTAATTCGTTCAAAATTTCTTTGAAAAAGAATTACTTCCACAAGCAAACCGGTTAGGTTTGCCGTTCACAAAGGTTCCTGTTTTTTCAGAAACTTATCGTGAACCACGTTAAGTTTCCTGAATTGCTTCTAGTCCCGGCATCTAGCGTGATACAATACAACATGCCGGTATCGATGTCAACGGAAGGATGGTGAGGATATGTTTCGATCTGAGCGAAAGGGGTTTTTCCGGAGGCTCTGGGGGATGGTGGGGCTGATCCGGGCGATGGTGCGGACGGTGATCGTCATGCTGGGTGGCTGGATCGTTTACAGCCGGTTTTTCGTTTCGCACAAACTGGAGTTGACTCACGCGCTGGGCGGGGAGCGGCGCACGTTTTCGGCCAGCGGGCTGCCGCTGAGCTACTACGTCAGCGGGACGGGGAAGCCGTTGGTGCTGGTGCACAGCGTCAACGCCGCCGCGTCGGCCTACGAGATGAAGCCGCTCTACGAGCACTTCGCCGCCAGCCGCCGGGTGTTCGCGCTCGATCTGCCGGGCTTTGGCTTCTCCCCCCGGCACGACCTGGTCTACTCGCCAGGGCTGTACACGGACGCGATCGTTACTTTCCTGCGCGATGAAGTCTCGCCCGAATACGGGCCAGCGGACGTCGTGGCGCTGTCGCTGGGCGCTGAGTTCGCCGCCCGCGCCGCCTCCGAAGCCCCCGACCTGTTCAGCAGCCTGACTCTGATCGCGCCCACCGGGTTCGACGGCAGGGGGACCACTGGGGACAGCGGCGGGAACGACACCCTGCTCCGGCTGCTCAGCGTGC
>JARRJX010000068.1:0-8863 GCA_037388645.1 Chloroflexota bacterium | reverse complement strand
GGTTCGTACTGGAGATACTCGATCACGGCGTCGAGCGCTTCGGCATCGCCAACCGCCGTCAATCGGCTCAGTGCGCTGGCCTGCAGAGAAGGGGTCCCATGGTTCAGGACGTGGATTAATTCAGTATGCGAACGCGCTTGAGGGTCGGAGGGCACGGGCATTTTCTTTGCTCCCATTTCACCAACCGGGGCTGATCGCCCCATTCACGAACGAACGCGACTAACTGGTTGACATGTTCTCGATGATCGCCGTGGCGAATTCGGAGGTCTTGACCTTTGTTGCCCCTTCCATCTGGCGGGCGAAATCGTAGGTCACGATCTTCTGGGCAAGCGTGGCCTCAAACGCTTTCCCGATCAACGAGGCGGCTTCCCACCACCCCATATATTCTAACATCATTACCCCGGAAAATAGAAGCGACCCGGGGTTGACCTTGTCCAGGTTGGTGTATTTGGGGGCCGTGCCGTGTGTGGCCTCGAACACCGCGATCGTGTCGCCGATGTTCGCGCCAGGCGCGATCCCCACCCCGCCCACCTGCGCGGCGACCGCGTCCGAGAGGTAGTCGCCGTTCAGGTTCGGCGCGGCCAGCACGTCGAACTCCGTCGGGCGCAGCAGCAGGTGTTGGAAGATGATGTCCGCGATGCGGTCCTTGATCAGTATCTTGCCTTCGGGCAGCACCCCGTCGTGCTTGGCCCACAGCTCGTCCTCGCGGATCGTCTGGTCGCCGAATTCCTCGGCGGCGACTTCGTAGCCCCACTTGCGGAAGGCCCCTTCGGTGTATTTCTGGATGTTGCCTTTGTGCACCAGCGTCACGCTCTTGCGCCCCCGGTCGAGCGTATACTGGATCGCCTTGCGCACCAGCCTTTTGGTGCCGAAAGCGCTGATCGGCTTGATCCCCAGCCCGGCCCCCTCGAAGAACTTGGAGCCGAACTCCTCCCGCAGGAAGCGGGCGAGCTTCTCGTTCTCCGGGGTGCCCGCCTCAAACTCGATCCCGGCGTACACGTCCTCCACGTTCTCCCGGAAGATCACCACGTCGGTCTTTTCCGGCTCGCACAGCGGGCTGGGCACGCCCTTATACCAGCGCACCGGGCGCACGCAGGCGTACAGGTCGAGCACTTGCCGCAGCGTCACGTTCAGGCTGCGGAAGCCGCCCCCCACCGGTGTGGTCAGCGGGCCTTTGACGCCGATCAAGAACTGGCGCAGCGCGTCGAACGTCTCTCGCAGCGCGTCGAACGTCTCTTCCGGCATGTAGTCGCCGTCGTATATCCCGGCGGCTTTCTCTCCGGCGTAGATTTCCATCCAGGAGATTTTGCGCTCGCCCTGGTAAGCCACCTCGACTGCGGCGTCCCAGATGCGCTTCGAGGCGGTCATGATGTCGTGGCCGATGCCGTCCCCTTCGATAAAGGCAATGATTGGGGTGTCGGGAATGTGGACGACGCCGTTCTCTGCCGTGACCGGCTCGCCCTGTTGGGGAATGGTGATGTGCTGGAATGTCATGCCGATGTTCTGCTCCGTTTCCACTCAGCGATTCGACCGGGGTTCCCCGCTGCGCCGGAACGACAGCCGGATCGGCGTGCCGATGAACGGGTGCGCGGCGCGGAGCTGGTTCTCCAGGTAGCGCTCGTAAGAGAAGTGGACCAGCTTGAGGTCGTTGACGTGGAACAGGAACTTGGGCGGGTCGACCGCCACCTGGCTGGCGAAGCGGATTTTCAGCCGCTTGCCCCCCTTGGAGGGCGGGGCCTGCCGCGTCACCGCGTCCCGCACGATCCGGTTGACCTCGGCGGTCGGGATGCGGGCGTACCGTTCTTCCCAGACCTCCAGCGCGGAGGGGAGCACCGCGCTCACCCGCTGGCCGGTCTTGGCCGAGATGAACAGGATCGGCACGTAGGGCATGAACTTCAGCGTTTCCTGGACCTGGTCGATGTAGGACTCCATCGTGTAGCTGTCCTTTTCGACCGCGTCCCACTTGTTGACCAGCACGATCACGCTCTTCATCTCGTCCAGGATGAACCCCGCGATGTGCGCGTCCTGCGCGGCGATCCCCTCCACCGCGTCGATCAGCAGCAGCACCACGTCCGCCCGCTTGAGCGCCTTCAGCGCCCGCAGCACGCTGTATTTCTCCACGCCGGGCGTGATCCGCCCCCGCCGCCTGATCCCTGCCGTGTCGATCAGCGTGATCGGCTGCCCGTGCCAGGTGATCCGCGTGTCGATTGCGTCGCGCGTCGTCCCCGCCACCGGGCTGACGATCACCCGTTCCTCGCCCAGCAGCCGGTTGAGCAGCGAGGACTTGCCCACGTTGGGCCGCCCCACGATCGCGATCTTGACCGACTCGTCCTCTTCCCCTTCTCCCGCTTTGCGCGGCAGGGCCTCGACGATCCCGTCCAGCAGGTCGCCCACTCCGTTGCCGTGCAGGCCAGAAACTGGGAATATTTCTCCCCCGACCCCCAGCGAATAGAAGTCTGCCGTTGCCTCGCGCAGCGCCGGGTTGTCGCCTTTGCTCGCCGCGATGATCACCGGCTTGTCCGTCCGGCGCAGCAGCAGGGCCACGTCCTCGTCCGCCGAGGTCATCCCGGCCTGCAGGTCGACCACCAGCACGATCACGTCCGCGTCCGCGATTGCGATCTCCGCCTGCCCCCGGATTTCCTCCAGGAAGTCGGCGGAATCCTCGGCCAGCGGCTCGGCCTGCCCGCTGACCACCCGGTTCAGCGCCTCGATGCCGCCCGTGTCCACCAGCGTGAAGGCGCAGCCGCCCCACTCGGTGTCCGCCTGCTGGCGGTCGCGCGTCGTGCCGGGCCGGTCGTTGACCACCGCCAGCCGCTCCCCGACGATCCGGTTAAACAGCGTCGACTTGCCGACGTTCGGTCGGCCAACCAGGGCAACCAGGGGATAGTTGCTCATCGTGGATTGTTTGTGCTGCCGCTCAGGCTTGCGCTGATCTCGACGTCGATCAGGGTAGGGGAGACCGATTCGATGAGCACGTCGAGCAGCTCCTCGGCGGGCACGTCGCTGCTCACGATCTCGGCTTTCGGCTCGATCTGGTAGATGCCCGCGTCGCGGTCGCTCAGGTCGACCGTCACCAGGATGTCCTTTTGCAGGTCGAGCCGCTCCAGCACGGGCAGCGGCCCGGAGAGCGTCACGATCACCCCGTCGGGGCTGAATTCCGCGCTGAGGCCCTCCGCCAGCCCGACCGCCTGCACCGGCACCTCGACCACGTCGAAGCCGGGCTGGGCGGCGACGATGATCTGCACGTCGACCGTCTGCACGTCCAGCACCGAGACGTTGGGCGGCGGGCTGAGCGCCACCGTCACCACCCGGTCTTCCGTCACGTTGTTGAGGATGATCGGTTGGGTCTCGATTGCCAGGATTTCGTTGATCGTGTCCGGGTCGCCCTGGATCGTGACCGAGGGCGGGTCGGGCAGGTAGCGCGCCACGTAATAGCCGGGGGCGGGGCGCACGTCCGCGTCCACCCGCACGATCACCTCGCGCACCCCCTCCCCCGTAGCCAGCGGCACGTTGACCTCCACCAGCGTGGGCGTAAGCTGCACGTTCGGCACCGGGTTGCCTTCGCTGTCCAGCGCGACCACCGGCAGCTCGCCCACGAATGTCTCGCGTATCCCCTCGATGGACACCTCCGCCCGGATGTCGCTCACCAGCTCGACCTCCGAGCGCGGCCCGCGCACCGTCACCTCCGCCGGGGTGATCGTGGCGTGTTCCGCCTTGAACCCGGTGACCGGCTCGCCGGTCATCGACAGGTGCACCGGCAGCGACCGCTCGCGCACCTCCTCGATCTCGACCTGGATGTTGGACGGGTTGGCCGCCAGCAGGGTAGCGCGCGTGGCGATCTCCACCTGCAGCGGCACCTGGTGCACGCCGGGGCCTAGCCCCGTCAGGTCGGCGGTGACCAGGATGTCCTCCGGCGAGATCGACAGCCAGGTATCGCGCTGGGCGCGCAGTTGCACGGTGGTCGTGGTGGGGTAGTTGTTCACGATCTGCAGGTCGGAGCCAAGCCCTTCGACGTTGATCGCCACCGGGTTGGAAAGCTCCCCCGCCTCGACCGGGTCGAGGGATTGGTTCGCTCCGATCCACACCGTGATCGACAGCACCAGCGAGAGGAGCAGCGTGCCGATGTTCGAGGTGATCCAGCCAGCGATCTGGGTCAGGTAGCGTGAGGAGCGTTTGAACATCTCTTGCATCGGATCAGGCCGCCCGCCCAAGCTGCTGGAACCAGGTCATCAGGCTGGGGGGTTCCCGCTGAGGGATGTATTCGCCCAGGATCATCGCCAGTCGCTCCGCGTCGATCCCCCGGATGAAGCGCCCGTTCACCACCACCGAGATCCGCCCCGTCTCCTCCGAGACGACCACCGTCACCGTGTCGCTCACCTCCGAGATGCCCAGCGCGGCGCGGTGGCGCAGCCCCATGTGCGAGTCGGGCAGGTGGCGGGCGCTGGAGACGGGCAGCGTGCACGCGGCGGCCACCAGCCGCTCGCCCCGCACGATCACCGCCCCGTCGTGCAGCGCGGTGTTGGGGAAGAAGGTGGTCTGGAGCAGTTCGCTGCTCACCACCCCGTCGATTGGGATGCCGGAATCGATGTATTCCTGGATGCCGGTCTCCCGCTCCAGGACGATCAGCGCCCCGTGGCGGCGGCGGGAGAGCATCTGGGTGGCGTCGCAGATCGCGGTGATCGGGTTGCCGGGTACCAGCGTGCTGCCCTCTTCTCGCGTCTGCACCATCCGGCCAATCCGGTCGAACCAGCGGCGCAGGTCTTCCTGGAAGATCACTGGCACTGCGATCGCCACCCCGGTCAGGATGCGGCTCAGCAGCCAGGAGAAGGCTGTCAGGTTGAGCACGATCGAGAGCACCCACACGCTGACCGCCACGATCGCGATCCCGCGCAGCAGGGTCGCCGCCCGCTCCCCCCGCACGAGCTGTAGCGCGCCAAAAAACATGGCGGCAACCAGCAGCACGTCCAGGATATTCTGCCAGTTTTGCGGGAGGTTTTGAATCGTCCAGAGTAGTTCTTGAATGCTCACTACCGGCACCTTAAGTCAGGATAAGCGCCCGGATCGGTCAGCCGGGCGGGGTGCGCGTTCAGGATATAGATTGGGTGATCTGCCCGCCGATACGCCTTGCTGCCCGCCTCGCTCATACCGGGCAGGGGCGCGCGGCGGCGCTCATTGCAGACCGGAGGTCCCCAGCTGCTCCAGCAGCGAATGGTACCCCTCCACGTTGGGCGGGTCCATGCTGATGATCTTCTTGATCGTCTCCATCGCGTCGCGGGTGCGCCCCGCTTCGAGCTGTAGCTCGCCCAGCGAATCCATCTCTTTGATCGCCTCCGGGATCATTCCCTGCTGGCGGTAGACCTCTGCCAGCCGCTGGTGCAGGGGGATCACCTTGGGGTGCAGGCTGGTCTGCTCTTCCAGCACCGGGATCACCCGCTCGCTGCGGTCGTGCGTGATGCAGAACCGCATGTATTCGTCGAGCGCCGTCACCGCATGGCCGGTCTCGCCCATCCGGAAGTTGAGGTTGATGATCGCCAGTGAGACCTCTTCGTCGTCGGGCGCGGCGTCTTTAGCCCGCCGGTAATGGCTGAGCGCCTTGCGGTAGTTCACCCGCTGGTTCTCGATGTCGGCCAGCCCCTTGAGCAGCCGCAGGGTCAGGGCGGGCTCGGCGCTGTTGATCTGGGCGTATTCCAGCCCCTCGTTGTAGACTTCGACCGCCCGCTCCGGGTCGGCCAGCATCGTGTAATACACGTCGGCCATGTCGGCGTACTGGTTGAGTGCATCCCCCATCCGCCCCTGCTGCTTGAGCATGCCGAGCACGATCTCGCGCGGCCCGATGTCGGCGGGCCACAGTTCGATCACCTCCGCGTACAGGTCGGCGGCCTTCTCCGCGTTGCCTCGGATCAGGTAGGTGTCGGCGATCAGGTCGAGCTTTTCTGCCGCCTCCTGTGTCCGCCCCTCCTGGATCATCACGTCGGCCATCCGGCGGTGGGCGGGCAGGTAATCCGGCGATTTCTGGATCGCGTAGTGCACTTCCTCCATCGCCATCCGCAGCATCCCCCGCGTGATGAACACGTCGATGCTCTGCATGATCTCCGCGATCTCTGGCCGCCCGCCCTCGATGATCAGCTCCACCAGGTCGCTCACGTAGCTGCCTTTGTCCTGCGCGATGTACCCGGCCAGCGTGTCCTGGAGCTTGGCCCGCCAGTTGGGGTCGTCCAGGTAGATCGTCAGCGCGCCGCATAACTCGGTCAGGTGGTCGTCCGGTAGTTCGGCCAGCGACGTGAGTAGCCGCTCGTAGCCGCCCAGGTCGGGCTGGTTGTTAAGCTGCTGGTCGGCCTGGCGCAGCGCCTCCATCAGGTGCCTGACCGCCTCCAGCGGCTGCCCGTCCGAGTAATAAGCGACCCCCAGTGCCAAGTTGACCGCGATGCTGTATTCCGGCATGTCTACGAGCCGGTTCATCAGCTCGATTGCCTTGTCCAGGTCGCCCACCTGCTGGTAGAGCATCCCCAGGTTGTACAGCACGGCGGGGTGCTCGAACCCGGCCTGCCAGGCGCTCTCGTATCCCTCGATCGCGTCGTCGACCGCCTCGATCTGCTGGGCGTCGATTGCCTGTGCGATCGGGTTGATCGCCTTTGCCGGGATGTCACCCTGGAAGATCATGTCGGCGAGCAGCCCCATCGCGTGGCGGCTGGCTTCCTCTGTGGGTGGGTATTTGTTCTCCGGTTCCTCCTCGCTGTGGACGGGTGCCCGGCGAGACTCCTCCTGCTCCGCACCCGCGTACGTGGGCAGGATCACCTGCGGGATCGGCATCCCCTGGCGCAGGTCGTCGAGCGCGTGGCGCACCTCCGGGTTGATCGGGTCGAGCGACAGCGCTCGCTGAAGTGCCTTCTCGGCCCCGTCCCGCTGGTCGCGCGCTTGCAGCAGCCGGGCAATCGAGAGGTAGGCCTGGATCGTGCGCGGCACCATCGAGCGGTCGCGCTCGTAGGCCACTGCCAGCCGCATGTGCGCCTGGAGCAGGTCCGGGTCCTGGCGGATCGCCTTCTCCCAGTTGGGCAGCGCCCCGCGCAGGTCCTTGCGCTTGGCGAAGATTTCGGCGGCTTCCAGGTACTTCGCCGCCGCGTCCGTCGAGCGGCCCAGCCCCGCGTAGATTTTTGCCATCTGCTCGTAAGGAAGCGGGTCGTTGGGGGCGCGCTGGCCGATCTGCTTGTACACCAGCAGCGCCTGGTCGGTATACCCCGATTCGAGGAAGCTCAGCGCCAGCCCGGCCATCGCCTGGGTGTCGCCTGGCTTCACTTCGAGCGCGCTCTGGTACGATTCGATGGCGCGTCGCCAATCCTGTTCCCAGGCGGCGTCAGCCGCCTCGCGCATTGCTGCCTGGTATCCTTGTTGTTCCATTAATCAGCTACCCTTGCCTGCTGCTGAGGAGCACCGTTCCACCCGATATTTGCCGCTGCTCGCAAGTCGGGATCAGTATACCACCATCCCGAATACGGTTCAATTCGGGTACGCCGCGATCTCTCGGTGATACTGATACGGTCTGGCGGGTGTTTATGGCTGTTCGTAGGGGTATGGTAATGAAGATGAGCATTTTATTCTGACCATTGAACGGGGTGGTTCCCCTTCGCCTGAGGGAAGGGGTGCCAACCGCAGGTTGGCGGGGATGAGGGCAAAAGGTATAGTCGTAGCCCTTCTATCCAGTTGCTTACCCAGGGAGCGATCTGTGCGGGTTTGTTACGTGTCTTCCCAGGCCGTCAGCGCCGATGGCTGGGGCCGTTACACGGTCGAGGTGGCGCGCGGGGCGCTCGCCCCCGGCGTCGAGCCGGTGCTGGTCACCGCGCGGGACGAGGTCGATCCGGCTCTGGCCGGGTGCGAGCATCACCCCATCCTGCCGCCCCTTTTCGAGCGCCGCTTCACCACGCTGCGCACCCTTCAGCAGGTTCCGCGCCTGCGCCGGATTCTCCAATCGTGTGACGCCGTGCACTGCATCGTCGAGTTATACGCCCCGCTCGTCGCGCGGGCCAGGTTGGGCGGCCAGCCCTACGTCCAATCGGTGTTCGGCACCGGGGCGATCCGCCCCCTGGAGAGCGCCGCCTCGCGGGTCGTGTTCGGCCCGGCCTTCCGCAGCGCCGACGTGATCCTCTCGATCAGCCGCTTCACCCAGGACTGGATAGCCCGCCTGATCGACCTCCCCAGGGTCGAGGTGCTGCCCGGCGGCGTCCACCCGGAGGCGTTCGAGAAGCCTGTCGAGGCCGAGATGCCCCCCTGGGTGGGCCGCGAGCCGGTCGCCTTCAGCGTGGGAGCGGTCAAGGCCCGCAAGGGCCAGCACGTCGCGCTTGAGGCCGTCGCCCTGGCCCAGGCGCAGATTCCCAACCTGCATTACGCCCTGGCGGGCAACCTGCACGGCTCGCCCGCCTTCGTCGCGCGCCTGCGCGAGCGGGCCGCCGACCTCGACCTTACAGATCGATTACACTTGCTCGGCCAGCTCCCCCCTTACGGCGCGCTGACCGCCTGGTATCAGGGAGCCGACGTGTTTATCCTGCCCTCGGTCAACCAGGGCAGCAGCTTCGAGGGGCTTGGATTCGTGTTTCTGGAAGCCGGGGCCGCCGGGACTCCCTCGATTGGCACGCTGGGCTGCGGCGCGGAGGAGGCGATCGTCGACGGCGAGACCGGGCTGCTCGTCCCCCAGGGCGATGTCGAGGCGACCGCCCGCGCCCTGGTCACCATCCTCGGCGATGACAGCCTGCGCGCCCGCATGGGCCAGGCTGCCCGCCAGCACGCCCGCCGCCTCTCCTGGGCCAATCTGGCCACGCGCGTCGTCTCGATCTACGAGGAGTTAGTTGGGGGGTAGAAGAGAAGATTCTAC
>JARRJX010000067.1:0-7394 GCA_037388645.1 Chloroflexota bacterium | reverse complement strand
CTGGCCGACACCCGCGTGATGTAGCCCGGCTTGGTGATGATCACCAGCACGTCCTCAGCCCGGATCAGGTCCGCGGCGGCCCGGCGTTCGCTCCCATCCGGGATGCTGTACGTCCGGCGGGGGTCGGCATATTTCTCCGCCAGCGTATTCAAGTCGTCTCGGATCAGCTCAAGCACCCGCTTGGGATGCGCCAACAGATACTCCAGCTCTGCGATCAGTTCCAGCAGCGACTGGTATTCTTCCTCGATCTTCTGGCGCTCAAGCGCGGCCAGCCGCCGCAGTTGCATATCCAGGATGGCCTGGGCCTGCACGTCGGTCAGGGCAAACTCACTCATCAAGCGCTGATGGGCGGCCTCGGCGTCGGGGCTGCCCCGGATGATGGCGATGATCGCGTCCAGGTTGTCGATCGCGATCAGCAGCCCTTCCAGGATGTGCGCCCGCCGCCGGGCCTTCTCCAGCTCAAACAGCGTGCGCCGCTCAATCACTTCCCGCCGGTGGTTGATATAGTGGCGCAGCGCCCCCTTGAGCGAGAGCAGGCGCGGCTCGCCGTTGACCAGGGCCAGCATCTGCACGCCAAAGGTGCTTTGCAGCGGGGTATATTTCAGCAGGCGGTTGAGCACGCGCTTGGGCTGCGCCCCCCGCTTCAGCTCGATCACGATCGCCATCCCGCGCCGGTCGGATTCGTCACGCAGGTCGGAGACCTGATCGAGCCGCCCCTCACGCACCAGCAGGGCGATCTTCTCGATGATGTTCGTCTTGTTGACCTGGTAGGGGATTTCGGTCACCACGATGCGGAAGCGGTTGTTGGGCATCTCCTCGATCAACGTGCTCGCCCGCATCACGATCCGCCCCCTGCCGGTGGCGTAGGCGTTGACGATCCCCTCTGCCCCCACGATGATGCCGCCCGTCGGGAAGTCCGGCCCCGGCACGAACTGCATCAAGTCCTGGACCGAGACGTCGGCCAGTTCCTCGTCGATCGCCTCACCCTCCGGGGCGACCATCTGGTTGATCAGGTAATCCACCGCCTGGGCAACCTCCCCCAGGTTGTGGGGCGGGATGTTGGTCGCCATCCCCACCGCGATCCCGGAGATGCCGTTCAACAGCAGGTTAGGCAGCTGGGCGGGCAGGATGGTCGGTTCTTGCAGCGTCCCATCAAAGTTGTCGGTGAAGTCGACCGTGTTCTTCTCGATGTCGGCCAGCAGCAGCTCGGCGATGGAGGCCATCCGCGCCTCGGTATAACGCATCGCCGCCGGGCTGTCGCCGTCAATCGAGCCGAAGTTTCCCTGCCCATCGACCAGCGGATAGCGCATCGAGAACGACTGGGCCATGCGGGCCATTGTCTCGTAGACGGCTGCGTCGCCGTGTGGGTGATATTTTCCCAGCACCTCACCCACGATACGGGCGCTCTTTTTATAGGGGGAATTCGAGCGGATGCCCATATCGTACATCGCATAGAGAATGCGGCGGTGTACGGGCTTCAGCCCATCGCGGGCATCCGGGAGCGCGCGGGCCACGATCACGCTCATTGCATAGTCGAGGTAGGAATCCCGCATTTCCTCGTTGATGTCGACAGACCGAACGGTACCAATATCCATACTTTTCCAATCTCCACGTCAAGGAAACAAGAAGACGATATGCTCAGAACCCGATCTTGCTTCCACGTAGCCAGGCGCGGTTCGATTCAACGGTTTTGTCGCGCCTGACTTTTGGTAAATCCACAAAAAAGCGAACGGGGATTTACGGTGAGGGCGACGCAGCGGCGCGTTGCAACTGCGATTCACTTTGCCACCCTGAGCCGGGGAGACCCCTGACGAGCATCCCAACCGGCAGCCATGCCCATCCAGGGCCGGTTTGCGGCCCACAGCAGGGCTAAATACACCTTTTAATTATACTTCAGGGGGGCTTATCGCACCATTCTCGAAAGGGGTAGATTTAGGGGGCATATAATGAAGATCGCGCGGTGGGAGCACGCCGGGCCTGGGGAACTGTTTCCCTGATACCAATTTACTACCATGGTATATTAAATCGGCGTGCGAACCATCGCCTGCCGGGCTAATACCAGCGCTCGGTTGGCGTATCGGCGATGATCGCACCGATCTGCGCCAGCTCACCCTCGCTGAAGCTCACCCCAACCGCGCCCAGGTAGTGCTCGACGTGTTCCGGTGTCTTGGCCCCGACCAGCGCGCAGGTGACCGCCGGGTGGCGCAGCGTCCAGGCGATGGCAAGCTGGAGCAGGGTCAGCCCCTTATCGTGGGCGACCGCCTTGAGCTGCTCGGCAGCCGCCAGGTATTGCTGGAAGCGTTTTCCATGGAACTGAGGGAACGTGGCCGCGTCCGACCGCTCGTCGTTCGCCGGGAACGTCCAATCCGGCGTGTACTTGCCCGCCAGCAGGCCCTTCGCCAGCGTGCTGTGCGCCAGGATGCCGATCCCCTCCCGCTCGCAGTAATCGATCTCGCCGTTCTCGATCCAGCGGTCGAACAGACTGTAAGGTAGCTGGTTGGCCTGGACGTGCGCCGTCTTTAACGACTCCCTCATTTGGCCGACGGTGAAATTGGAAACCCCAAAGTAGCGGATTTTCCCCTCCGTCTGGAGCCTGAGCAGCGCCTCCATCGTCTCCGAGATCGGGGTCTGGTCGTCCCAGAAGTGAATCTGATAGAGGTCGATGGCCTCCACTTGCAGGGCGCGCAGGCTGTTCTCAAGCGCGCTTTGAACCCGCCTGCGGGAGAAGCCGCCCGCCGAGGAATCGCTCACCTTCGTCGCCAGGAAAACACGCTCCCGGTAGCCACCGGCCAGCGCCTTGCCCAGTATCGCCTCGCTGGTGCGGTAGCCCTGCGCGGTGTCGATCAGGGTGATGCCGCTCTCGATTGCCGCGTGAATGGTCGCAACCGCCGCCCGCTCGTCGACGTGCCCCATCCCCCCGCCGATCGGCCACGCACCCAGCCCCAACACCGGCACCTCCGGCCCATCTTTGCCCAGCGTTCGATGTTCTAACAAATGGGATATCCTTTTCTTCGGTGCTGTTTGAGGGTAAAGCAGGCAGAGCAGCCTGCGCGATCAACGCGCGCCATCACTGATGAACATCACCAGATGGCCATCACTCGATGATCACCAGCGTCTGGTTTTTCTCCACACTGTCCCCAACCTCCACGTTCACCTGCTTGATCTGGCCCTTGCGCGGCGCTTTAAGCTCGTTCTCCATCTTCATCGATTCCAGGATCACGACGTTATCGCCCACCGCCACCTCCTGGCCGATCTCCACCGACACGGCCACGACCAGCCCCGGCATAGGCGCTTTGATCTTGAACTCCCCGGTGTCGGGCACCGTCAGGCCGGCACGCGCCCGCAGCAGGCGGGCGCGCTCGTCGACCACGTCCACGTCATACAGATCGCCGCGCAGCAGCACCTGCCAGCGGCCCTCGCGCGGCTCGACCATCGCCTCGAAGGACTCGTTGTCGACCAGGAGCGAAAACAGCCCGCTGCTGCCGACCTGGGCGAAGTCCACCTCGACTTCACGCCCATCCAGCTTGATATGTCCCTGCTCGCTGATCTCGATCAGGTAGGTCTGACCCTCAATCGTAACTTCATAACGCATCAAATGCTTCTCCGTCGTTAGAAAGCAAGTCCTGGCAGCGCAGGATCAGCCGCGCATGCGCTGCCAGCGCCCGGCCAGCTTCCAGTTGCTCTGGCCGTCGTGTCCGTTGCGCCGGACGATCTGCGCCGCCTTGCGCCGCTGGTCGTGCGCTGCCAGTGTGGCGATGATGGCCGCGATCTCTGGCCGCAGGTTGGGGTCTTCGTCCAGGAAGAAGCTCTCCTCGATGAAGGTCGTATCGTATTGCCCGGCGATGAAACGCGTGCTGTCCAGGAGGTTCTGGTGGAAGGGGATATTGGTCTTCAACCCCATGATTTTGTACTCGGCCAGCGCCCGGCGCATCCGCAGCAGCGCCGCGCCGCGCGTATCGCCCCAGCAGATCAGCTTGCTGATCATCGGGTCGTAGTACGGGGTGATCGGGTCGCCGGTCGTCACGCCTGAGTCGACCCGCACGCCGGGGCCGGTAGGCACGGTCATTGCCGTGATCGTCCCGGTCGAGGGCAGGAAGTTGTTGTACGGGTCCTCGGCGTTGATCCGGCACTCAATCGCCGCCCCGGTGATCTCGATCTCGTCCTGGGTGCGGCTGAGCTTGCGTCCGCGCGCGATCCGGATCTGCTCTTTCACGATGTCCATGTTCGTCACGAACTCGGTGACGGGATGCTCGACCTGTAAGCGGGTGTTCATCTCCAGGAAATAGTAATTCCGGTCCCGGTCGACCAGGAACTCGACCGTGCCCGCGTTGCAGTAGTTGACCGACTGGGCAGCCCGGATCGCCACCGCGCCCATCTCCTCGCGCATGGCCTCGTCGACAAAGGGCGAGGGCGCTTCTTCCAGCAGCTTCTGGTGCCGCCGCTGGATCGAGCACTCGCGCTCGCCCAGGTGGATCACGCTTCCGTAGCAGTCGGCCAGCACCTGAATCTCGATGTGACGTCCACCGTCGATCAGCTTTTCCAGGTACACCGCCCCGTCGCCGAACGCCGCCTCGGCCTCGCGCCGGGCGCTGTGCAGGGCGTTCTCGAACTCGTCAGGGTCGTCCACCCGCCGCATCCCCTTGCCGCCGCCCCCGGCGGTGGCTTTGATCAGCAGCGGGTAGCCCACAAACCCCGCCGCGACGGATAATTCCTCGTCACGCAGGTCAAGCTCGGTGCCGGGCACGATCGGCACGCCTGCCGCCTCCACTGTTTTGCGGGCGGTGACCTTGTCCCCCATCGCCCCGATCGCGGTCGGCGCCGGGCCGATGAAGGCGATCCCCTCGTCCTCGCACGCAGCGGCGAAGTCCGGGCGCTCGGCCAGGAAGCCATATCCCGGATGGATCGCGTCGGCCCCGGTGTGCTTGGCGACCTCCAGAATCTTTTCGATGGACAGGTAGCTGTCCCGCGCGGGTGGCGGGCCGATGTAAAACGCCTCGGACGAATAGCGGACGTGCATCGCGTTGCGATCCACGTCGGAGTAGACAGCGACAGTCTCCAACCCCAGCTCGCGGCAGGCGCGAATGATCCGCACTGCGATCTCACCCCGGTTGGCGATCAGGACTTTACGAAAGAGAGTTGGTGTGTCGGCCATGGTTAAGCCTCCCCTGGCATCAGCGCGCGTTTTGGGCGCGTCTCGTTCTCAGACGGTGATTCCGTTAAGACTCACAACGGGATGTTGCCATGCTTTTTCGGTGGGTTTGTATCCGTCTTATTCTGCAAGACTTCCAGCGCGTTGATCAGGCGTGGGCGGGTTTGGGCTGGCTCGATCACGTCGTCGACGTACCCGCGCGCGGCGGCGACGTAGGGGTTGGCGAACTGGGTGCGATATTCCTCGGTCAGCTCGGCTTTGCGCGTATCGGGGTCGTCGGCCTCTGCCAGCTCGCGCCTGCGGATGATGCTGACCGCCCCATCCGGCCCCATCACGGCGATCTCGGCGGTCGGCCACGCCAGGTTCAGGTCGCCCCGGATGTGTTTGCTGTTCATCACGCAGTACGCCCCGCCGTAGGCTTTCCGCGTGATGACCGTGATCTTGGGGACGGTCGCCTCGCAGTAGGCATAGAGCAGCTTGGCCCCATGCCGGATGATCCCGCCGTGCTCCTGGTTCACGCCGGGCAGAAAGCCGGGCACGTCCTCGAAGGTGATGATCGGGATGTTGAAGCAGTCGCAGAACCGCACAAAGCGCCCGCCCTTCACCGAGGCGTCGATGTCCAGCACCCCGGCCAGCACGGCGGGCTGGTTGGCGACGATGCCCACCGCGTGCCCCCCCAGCCGGGCGAACCCGACCACGATGTTTTGCGCGTAATGCTCGTGAATCTCGTAGAAGCGCCCCTCGTCGACGATCATGCGGATCACCGCTTTGATGTCGTAGGGTTTGTTCGGGTTGTCGGGCACGATCGTGTTCAGGGCGTGCGCCGTGCGCAGCGGATCGTCGGTCGTCGCCTCAAAGGGCGGGTCTTCCATGTTATTCTGGGGCAGGTAGGTCAGCAGCTCGCGGATCAGGTATAGGCAGTCCGCCTCGCTCTCCGCGGCGACGTGGCTGACGCCTGAGATCGTGCTGTGTGTCATCGCCCCGCCCAGCTCCTCAAAGCTCACGTCCTCATGCGTGACGGCCTTGACCACGTCCGGGCCGGTGATAAACATGTAGCTGGTATTCTTGACCATGAAGATGAAGTCCATCAGCGCGGGGGAGTAGACCGCCCCGCCCGCGCTCGGCCCCATGATGACTGAAATCTGCGGCACGACGCCGGAGGCCAGCGTATTGCGCAGGAACAGGTCGGCATAGCCCCCCAGCGACACCACCCCTTCCTGGATGCGCGCCCCGCCTGAGTCGTTAATGCCGATCACCGGCGCGCCGGTCCTGATCGCCATATCCATGACCTTGCAGATTTTCTCGGAGTGCACCTCGGAGAGGCTGCCGCCAAAGACGGTGAAGTCCTGGGAAAAGACGTAAACCAGCCGCCCGTTGATCGTGCCCCAGCCGGTGACGACGCTGTCGCCCAGGAACTGGTTGCCTGGGGCGTCCATGCCGAAGTTGCGCTCGCGCTGCACGACGAAGGGGTCAAGCTCGTTGAAGCTGCCTGGGTCGAGCAGCAGGTCAAGCCGTTCGCGGGCGGTCAGCTTGCCTCGGTCGTGCTGGCGCTGGATGCGGTCCTCTCCTCCACCCTGTTTGGAGCGTTCTTTTAACGCGCGAAGTTCCAATATCTTTGGGTCGTCGTCCGACATCGTGTCAGGTCTCCTCATTCAGCGGTCGGTTGGCCGGGTCTGTCGGGCGACCGTCTGCCGGTCACTCGAACGCCTGCCGGATGCGTTTCCTGGTCAGTATAAAGGCGACCAGCGCCACCGACAAAGCGGATATGCCTGCTAAGAAGGACAGCTGCCCCCGCTCGTAGTCGCCCCGGACAAAAATCGCCCGCTGGCCGAGCACGAGCAGCAGATAAAGTGGGAGCGCAAAAAATAAGCCCTTCCGCGCCCAGGCCGCCACACGCCACAGGCCCCAGGCTGTCGCCAGCCAGGCCGCCCCCCAGAAGACGCGGAAGGCCGTCAGCGCCCAGAGGGGCAGGCTCAAGCCCAGCGCCTCGTACATCGGCCAGCGCCTGAGGGCCGTATAAGCGCCGACCAGGTTAATCACTGCTAGCAGTAACACCGCCAGCGCCAGGGTAGTTACGGCTCCGGGACGTCTGCGTGAAGCGGTCATTTAGGGTCTCAGGGCGAGCTTGCCGAACACGTTTCCACCTTCCAGCTTGTCGACTGTTGAGCCTACCACATACACGGTCGCCCTGGCTAACTTTGTGATCGGGATCGCGGCGGTGTTGACGCCACCGTAGGCCAGCACC